>NZ_CDRSTZ010000001.1:26011-120141 GCF_977052095.1 Senegalimassilia sp. | reverse complement strand
CTAGCATAAGGTGCCTGGTTTGCAAAATACCTGGTAGGGGCGGTGGGACTCGAACCCACAAGCCTTGCGGCGGCGGATTTTAAGTCCGCTGCGTATGCCAATTCCGCCACGCCCCCGTTTGGATTTACGCCGATGCGGCGCAGAAACGATAACGTTGCCATAATACCAGAAAACGGGCCGGTGCCCGTTTTCCTTCCCGCGAATCCAAAAGCGCTACGAGATGCGCGCCGCATCCAAGATGATGCCATGCAAAATATCCGTTTCGCTGACCGTGAAACCGTCCACGCCCGCCAAATCAAGCACGGTCTGCATGATCAGCAGCCCCGCCACAATGATAGGCGCACGGCCCGGGTCAAGCCCCACAACGCTTTGGCGCTGCTCAAGCGGCATGTTCGCCAACTGCTTGAACTGCGCGTCAAGCTCGGCACGCGAAACGTACGCCTTGTGCACCTTCGCGGAATCGTACACGCCCATCTTGTCGCGCACGGCAACCACCGTTGTGGCAGTGCCGGCAACGGCAACAAGTCGCGAAAGCTCGAAGCCCGTTTTGCACAGCTCGCTGAATTTTGCGGTCATGCCTTCGCGAATCCACGCGCGCGCCAGATCAAGCTCTTGCTGCGTCGGGACATCGTGGTGGATAAATTTTTCGGTGACGCGGCGACACCCGATGTTGAACGAATGCGCCCACACAGGCGCCTGCCCCGCACGGCCGACGACCACTTCCGTCGAGCCACCGCCGATGTCCACGACCATAAGGTTTTCGCCAGCGTAATCGCACGATGCGCCGGAAAACGACAGCGCCGCTTCCTTTTCGCCGGGAATGACGGAAAGCTTCACACCGATGCCCTGCAGCGCACCTGCGAACTCGTCGGCGTTTTTTGCATCGCGCGACGCCGACGTGGCCACCGCCACGGTTTCGATGGCGCCATGTTCAGAGTCCGAAAACCCGTCGCGCACGCGGCAATAGCCGTCCACGATGCCAACAACACGCTGGATTGCCTGGGGTTTGAGCACACCCGTGGCGTCGACGCCTTCGCCAAGGTTTGCAATGGCGTATTCGCGATCAAGTTCGGACAGGTGGCCCTGAGCGTCGACATCGGCCACCAGCATGCGACACGTGACCGTTCCGATATCGATAGCCGCATAGCGCGCCGGTCGATACGATGCCTGCATTCCCGATTCGCAGCCCATAAGCCCCCGCTTACCTATTTATAGCCGAACACGACGTCGAGCACCGGCGAATACCACGTGGTAGGCGCCTGGATGCTGTCGGAGGAGATGTTGGCGATAACTCCCGTACCTTGATCCTGATTGTCCAGGTCAAGGCCGCGCACCTTTGCCGATTCCTCGCCCTGTTTCACCCAACCGAGCTGATCGTGAGCGCGCTGCTCGATGCCGGCGTCGGTTTGCAGCGAATCGACATCTGTTTGCAGCGCGTTATTGCGATCGGAAAGCGCGGCATATTCGATTGCAAGCTTATCGTGGTCGCGAACGCTGCAATAGTATTGCTGCGCCGGCCCGTACAGGAACATAAACGACAGCACAAGGCACGCCGCCACAACGGCACCGACCATGAAGCCGCGCGTCTGCGCGATGCCCGACAGCGACGCAAGCGAGAACCCGGCCTTGCGGCGATTTGCCGACGGCGCGCCCTCCCCTTCTTGCATGCGCTGAGCTCGGCGCTGGCTTGCGCCCATCTGGCCTTTGTACACCGCCGCGCGAGGGCCATCTTCGCCCGACGGCACATCGGAGCCGAACTGTTTGGCATACGCGCGCTCGGCCTTGACCTTCGCTTTCGACTTGGCCTTCGCGCGGCGGCGATCGGCGGCCGTTATGGTGCGCTGCTCGAACTCTTCGTTGGCCTGATCGGCTTCTACACGGGTGCTTTCGGCGCGCTTCGCGCGTGCGGTGTTACGCTCGGCGCGCGACGACGCAGCCGCACGACGTCCGTCCGGTGCGCGGCGGGTGCGCTCAGGCGCCTGCTGCTGGCGGGAACGGCGACGCGATCCGTTGCGCTCGCGACCGTACGCACTATCCTCGTACGGATCGTAGGCAAACGAATCATCGGAAAGATACGACAGCAGCGGAGAGTTTTGACGACGAGGCGCTCGCTCGGTTTGCGCCGGGTCATCAGAGGCGCGATGCGCGCGGACCGGCGTGGAAGAGTAGCGGGTGTTTTCCCGCCTGACGTCGTCAAACGAGAGGATATGAGCTTGCCTCGACATGTAAGATATCGCCCCTTAGCAGATATGGTTCGTTTTCGTAGTGTGATTGGCGCTAGAAGCAACTGAGAGGATACCACACCAAGCCGGCGCGCGTTGCGCTCACCAGAGCAGAAAACCCGCTTGCCTTCACGGGAAAACAAGCGGGTTTATCAGTGGCTTTTCGAAATGCGGCTTGAAGCTGCGCGCTACAGGTCGAGCTTTTTAATATAAGCTCTCCATTTCTCGAACGACTCGTCGCTGATGGCGTGCTCCATAAGGCATGCCTCCTGCTCGGCAACATCCTCGGGAATGCCCAGCTCCTTGTTCAAGAACTTCGAAAGCATGCGATGGCGATCGTACACAGCGGTGCCATACGCATAGCCCGCCTCGGTCAACGTCACATCGCCATAATACGGCTGCTCAGCAAGCGCTTTCTCTTTCAGCGCGGTAACTGCCTTATTCACGGAAGCCTTGGAAACACCCATTTTATTGGCGATGTCAACCGAGCGAACGGACACCTCCGTCGTGCCTCCGAGCATGACGATGGCTTCAAGGTAGTCCTCGTGCGACTTAGACATCTTTTCCATTGGCCCCTCCTTTCTTCATACGTGGTTTTCATAGTACCACAGCGATGCAACACGTCACCGAAAAGCAACGGACGGGCGATTTTCGCGATGAGGGGAACAAAAAGGAGAGGAGCCAGCGAGGGCGAAGAGGGGGGTATAAGGCCCTCGCTGGCATGCTGATGTGGTGATAGCCAGACGAGAGGAGCTTCACCACCGGGTCAGCAAAAAGAGAGGAGACCAGCGGTTCGCTTGGGGGGATTGCTTGCCGCTGACATTTGTCAGTATAGGGTAACTTGAGTAAGCCGTCAATAACTTTTTCGAAAAAGTTTTCCTTGGCTTCTTTTTCGCTTTCCAGAACATAAGGCAAGGGAGGGCCGGCACAATGCCAGCCCTCCCTTGCTGATCAGTTCGGTAGATGACGCGCAAACGCAGCGCGCCCTTCCCTATTTCGTTCCGACCGCTTTCTGCATGTCGGCCGCCATGCGCGCCGCGGCGCCGCATCCGGCGCACCCACCGCAGCCGCCCGAGCACCCGCGCGGGCTATCGGCGTGGCTGTCGCACATGCCGTTGCGCCACAAGCGGCGCACGGCCCACACGGCCCACGCCACGACGATGGCAAGGACAACCACGGTAGACGGCGTGAATTCCAATCCGAAGATCACTGCCTGCCTCCTTTTCTTTCGGTTGCGCGCACGGCTTTGCGCACGCGTTGCGTTTTGCGCACATGGTAGCGCGAATACAGGCGGGACGCCACCGGAAAGACAGCGTCCCGCACAAACGTTTCACGAGGTCACAACATCAGTAGCATATGGTTGACATTGCAACGTCGGCACTTACTTCGACTGCTCTTCCTTGCGCTTGGGCATGGGACGGAACAGCTGGAACAGCATGGCTGCGGCAATGACGATGGCCGCAACGGTGAACACGTTGAAGCTCACCTCGCCCGTTGCCAGGCCCACGAACTGGTACAGCATCGTGCCGACGCACCAAGCGAAGCCGCACATGTAGCCGATGGTGATCCAGAACCACTTCGCGTTGTTCTGCTGCTGGCGAATAGTGCCCATGGCAGCGAAGCACGGAGCGCACAGCAGGTTGAAGGCGCAGAACGCGACAACCGCGGCCTTCGAAGCGCCGAGCATCTGCAGGAAGCCGAACCATAGCTGCGGGTCCGCCTCGCCGTAATCGGCCAGCTGCGTGATGATGCCGACGGTGGCAACGACGTTCTCCTTGGCAACCAGGCCGGTGACGGCGGTTGCGGTGGCCTGCCAGTTATCGAAGCCCAGCGGCGCGAAGATCCAGGCAAGCAGGTTGCCCAGGCCCGCCATCAGGCTGTAGTCCATGTAGTCGGGCTCGTCAGCGTCAAGCAAGCCGAAGCCAGAGCCCGCATCGCCGAAGTTCATGAGGAACCAGATGACGATGGTGGACAGGAAGATGATGGTACCAGCCTTGATAATGTAGCCCTTCACGCGCTCCCACATGGACAGCAGAATGGACTTCACGGTAGGCATGTGGTACTCGGGCAGCTCCATAACGAACGGCGTGGTTTCGCCCGCGAACAGCTTCGTCTTCTTCAGCATGATGCCGGAGATGATGATGGCGATGACGCCCAGGAAGTAGAACAGCGGTGCAACATACCAGGTGGCAGAGGAGTCACCGGATGCCAGCGCGCCGAACACCAGCGCGATGATGGGCATCTTGGCCCCGCAGGGAATCATGGTGGTGGTCATGATGGTCATGCGGCGATCCATCTCGTTCTCGATGGTCTTCGTGGACATGACGGCAGGCACGCCGCAGCCGGAAGCGATGAGCATCGGGATGAACGACTTGCCGGACAGACCGAACTTGCGGAAGATGCGGTCCATGATGAACGCGACGCGGGACATGTAGCCGCACAGCTCAAGGATGCCGAGCAGCAGGAACAGGATGACCATCTGAGGGATGAAGCCGATGACCGCGCCGACGCCGGCGACGATGCCGTCGTTGACGAGCGACTGCAGCCACGGGGCCACGTCGGCAGCCTCCATGGCGTCGCCGATGATAGCGCCAAGACCGGGGATCCACAGGCCCCACGTGCCATCAGAAGGATCGGGCTCTTCTACCTCAAGCGCCTTCTGGTAGTCGGCGAAGGTGATCTGCTGCTCCTCGACGTTGCCGTCCTCGTCCTCAACCTCCATGGTTGCCACGGCGTGGGTAGACTCGGCCTGCTCGTCGAAGTCGGCTACGATGGCCTGGGCATCTTCGTACTCGGCCATGGCGTCTTCATATTCGGCCACGGCGTCTGCATCGGCATCGTCTTCAGGAGCCTCGGGCTCTTCAGCGGCCAGCGCGTCAAGCACTTCCTGGGACTCATCGGAAGGAAGCTCGGACTCTTCGTCCTCGCCCAAGATGTTCTCGACGTAGGCCACAACCTGGGAATGCGCGTCCTCGTATTCCTCGGTGGCCTCGTCGAATGCAGCACCGCCGGTGTAGAGCCAGCCGTCGCCGGAAATGCCGTCGTTGGCCCAGTCGGTCACCACGCCGCCGCCGACGGAAACCGCCAGCCAGTAGACAAAGAACATGATGACGATGAAGATGGGCAGGCCAAGCCAACGGTTCGTCACAACGCGGTCGATCTTCTGCGACGTGGTCAGACCCGTGCGCGTGCGCTTGACCGTCTTGTCGATGACGTGGCTGATGGCGTTGTAGCGCTCGGCCGTGACGATGGACTCGGCATCGTCGTCGAACTTGTCCTCGATGGATTCGCGGATGGCCGCGATGGCGTCAAGGTCAGCCTTGGGAAGCTTGAGGTCGGTGATGGTTTTGTCCTCGGCCTCGAACAGCTTGATGGCGTACCAGCGTGCAGCGGCCGCGGGCACCTTGTTGCCCAGAACGCCTTCAATCTTCGTGAGCGCTTCCTCGACGGCGGCGTCGAACTTCATCTGCGTGGCGGGAACCTTGTTGCCTTTCGCAGCGTCGATGGCGGCCTTCACGACGTCTTCCATGCCGCGACCCTTCAAGGCCGACGTGGGGACGATGGGGCAGCCGAGCTCTTTGGACAGGCCGGCAACGTCGATCTTGTCGCCGTTTTTCTCCACCAGGTCCATCATGTTCAGCGCGATGACAACCGGCACGCCCAGGTTCAGGATCTGGCTGGTCAGGTACAGGTTGCGCTCAAGGTTCGTTGCGTCGATCAAGTTGATGACGGCATCGGGGCCGCCCTCAAGCAGGTAGTCGCGCGCCACGATTTCCTCGGGCGAATACGGGGACAGCGAGTAGATGCCCGGCAGGTCCGTGATGGTCACGTCCTTGTCGCGCGTGTACTTGCCCTCTTTCTTCTCGACGGTAACGCCCGGCCAGTTGCCAACGTATTGGTTGGCGCCGGTCAGGTCGTTGAACATCGTCGTCTTGCCGCAGTTCGGGTTGCCGGCAAGCGCAATGCAGATTCCCATGTTCAACCTTTCGTGTATGTGCGGCCTCGCTTGTTTTCCGAGGTTACCCATTACCCTTCGGTAACAAATATCACCCCAGGTCAGAGGCCATTTTGAGTTAGCAAATGGTAACTCGGTTCCTTAAAAAATGGCGCGCGTGCGCCTGAATCATCGTCAACTCATGCGCCGGCTGTACACGCCAGCTTGCGCACTAGTTGACGAGGATGCTTTCCGCTTCGCTTTTGCGCAGCGACAGCTCGTAACCGCGAACGGTCACTTCGATGGGATCGCCAAGCGGCGCAACCTTGCGCACGAACACCTCGACGCCTTTCGTGATGCCCATGTCCATGATGTGGCGCTTCAGCGCGCCCTCGCCGGTAAGGCGTCGCACCGTTGCGGATTCGCCGATCTTCACGTCGCGCAGCGTCTTGCCCTGAACCTCAGCCATGAAGCTTTCTCCTCTCTTCTCTCTTTGTTTCATCTAACTTCGTACGTGACCGCATGCGGCCACACGAATGGCCGCAGGTGTACCTGCGGCCAGGTTCGCCAAAATAATTGCGGCGCCTTTATGCGCCAGCGGTGGTGATGATGTGGGCTGCAGCCTGGCGGCCGATAGCCACCTGCGCGCCTTTCACCGACACGATCAAATCGCCGGCAACACCGGAAACAACCTTGACCTCGGCACCTTCCACGAAGCCGAGATTCTCCAGGTGATGCTGCAAATCTCCCCTGCCGCGCACCTTCACCACGCGTGCCGCTTCGCCTTCTTTCAAGAAAGACAGCGGCATCTGCTGAACGGACACGCCGGACACGGAATCGGCGTTTGCCGCACCTTGCGCAGCAGCTGCCATCACACTCTCCACGTTGCACTCCCGTCATGAGTTAACCTTGTAGAACGTAATGATGTTATATCTGTTTGACTTAAAATGGAACCGTTGCGCAACTTTTTTGTGCGCCTAAGGTAATTTTTCAGTGTTTCGCCACAATAACTTCACGTTTTTACGCCTGGGTCCCAGCCGGCCAAGCTAGCCGCTTATCCGAGACGCACCGCCCCTCCAAACGCAGCGCGCGTCCCAAAAGCGCACCCGTCCTGCGCCCTCTATCCCGCATCCACTGCCGTTTGCGTGAAGAGTCCCAAAACGTTCTTCCATCTGTACTTACTTGGAAATAGTATGCTATAGATGAATAATCTTGTTCGCCCCTAAAACGGAGAAAGCCTAAAGCCCATGGAAGACAATCGCTACATCGACACGCGCGGATGCGTTACCGAACCCGTCGAGTTCACGGAAGCTGTTATCAACGGCCTTGCCGATGGCGGCGGCTTGTACGTCCCCATGAACATTCCCCAACTGACCATCGACGATATCTGTGCGCTTGCCAAGCTTCCTTACGCTCAGCGCGCGGCCAGCATCTATCGCGCTTTCGGCGTGAACCTGCCGGCGCAGACCATCGACGAGCTTATGGGCCAGGCATACGGCAGCAACTTCGACGATGAGCGCATCTGTCCCATCACGTCGCTTGACGCCAACACCCACGTGCTTGAACTGTGGCATGGCCCTACCAGCGCGTTTAAGGACATGGCGCTGCAGTGCCTGCCGCGCTTCTTCAGCGCCTCCGCCTCGCAGCTGCGCGAGCAAGGCCGCCTTGACCACGACTTCCTTATCCTGGTTGCCACGTCGGGCGACACCGGCAAGGCGGCGCTCGAAGGATTCCGCGACCTTGACCATGTCAGCATCTCGGTTATGTACCCCGATGGCGGCGTCAGCGATATCCAGTACCGCCAGATGGCAACGCAGCGCGGCGGCAACGTCAATGTGTGGGGCGTGCGCGGCAACTTCGACGACTGTCAAACGGGCGCGAAGAACGTCTTCGGCGACGAGAAGTTCGCCGCAAAGCTGCTTGCCGAACACGGCGTGTCGCTTTCAAGCGCGAACTCCATTAACTGGGGCCGCCTGTTGCCGCAGGTCGTGTACTACGTTTCCGCTTACGCGCAGCTTGTTGCCGACGGCAAGCTTTCGGCCGGCGACCCGCTTGACGTGTGCGTGCCCACCGGCAACTTCGGCAACATCCTGGCCGCGTATTACGCCAAGCGCATGGGTACCCCTATCGACATGCTGCTGTGCGCCAGCAACGAAAACCGCGTGCTCACCGACTTCATCAATACCGGTACCTACGACGTGTCCGACCGCCCGTTTGTGCTGACGCCCTCTCCCTCCATGGACATCCTGGTCAGCTCCAACCTGGAGCGACAGCTGTTCGAACTGACGGACCGCAACGCGCAAGCCATTGCCGAATGGATGTCCGACCTGAAGACGAAGCGTCGCTTCCGCATTGATGAGGAAACGTTCAAGCGCGTGCGCGAGCACTTCGCCGCCGACAGCGTCGACAACAGCGAATGCCTGCGCACCATCAAAGAGGTGCTCGACAAGCATGACTACCTGCTTGATCCTCACACCGCCGTTGCGTACCGCGCAGCGCAGAACCTGCGCGGCGAAAACCCCGTGCTTATCGCAAGCACGGCCCATTGGGCGAAATTCGGCAACAACGTCTACCGCGCGCTGCACGACATGGAGCCTGGTGAACCGCTGCCCACAGACGTCGAGGCGCTTTCCGGCTGCCAACTCAATGAACTGGTAGCGCAGGAATCTGGCCATCACGACGTGCCGCGCGGCTTGGCCGAGCTCGACGAGCTGCCCATCCGCTTCACCGAGGTCATCGACGGAACCACGGCTGATATCGAGCATGCCACGGAGCAATTCTTGGCAGCTTTGCAGCAATAGATTCACCTGCCAGAAAGGGAGGTAAACGCATGAGCAAACTCACGCGACTCAAACCGATAATCAGGTTGTCGGTCGGCAACCCCGAAACAGACAGCAACTCGGTTTTCGGACGAGGCATCGCAAGTCTGTGCCTTGGTGTTCGCGAAACGGGATCTTTGAACGCCGCGGCAAAAGGCATGGGCATGGCCTACAGCAAAGCATGGCGCATCATCAAAGATACCGAAGCCGCGCTTGACGTGCAGCTGCTGTACCGCAACGGAGCACACGGCAGCCAGCTTACCGAAGACTGCGAGCGCATCCTTGAGGCATACCAGGCAATCGAATCCGATTTGCAAGCGGAAGCCGAAAGGCGGTTCCAAGAGGCACTTAAGCGTTAGAGCACATACTTGTTTGTTGAGAGCCTTTACGCATGTCGTGAAGGCTCTTTTTCTGCGCAAAAGCAGGCCACGGTGCCGGCTTCTGCAATGCAGAGGGCTACGATACGGCAATGCCTTCATAATGAGGCGGCCGCCATGCCAGATACAGGGTTGCATCACCTGTCACTTTCAACGTTTCCGCCGGCGCCGAACTTTCGCCCGCATCCAGAAACACCCCTGGTACGTTCGTTGCCTCTCGCGTACGATCTCGATCTTCGTACCACATGCTTGGTAGGCGCCTGAATCTCAATCGGGTTCCGTATCGCACCGTTTCACTTGCAGGAACCAACCAAATAGCAGTCGCCTCCTGCGTCAGCGATTCGTCCACAAAGCATTCGCGCTCTTCTAGCAGTCGCTTCGTATCATCGGTAAGCGCGTATTCGACTGTTGCGATGTTGCGACCGTACAGCGTCAACCTTTTTCCCTGCAAGCAGGACCCATCCTCGAACAGCGTTTCGCAGGATTTGTCTACATACCAACCGTCGAAGTCAGAGCAACCTTGCTTCCTTCCCGCTTCTAACGCCGCCGCCGGCGTGCTGTACGACGTGCCGACCTCAATTCTTTCCTCATAGCAAGGCGACGAATCATCATCGACAACATAAGAGACAAGGACCACGGTCTTTCCAACCTGAACCGCATAAGACAGCGCAGCGCCCCTATAGGGAATACCGCGATGCTGAGCCTCGGCGCGGACAATGCAGGTGAGGAATTTCCCACTCCAAGCCTTATCGAGAGTAATCGAGCTTGCTTCGCCTTGCTGCGCAATCCCCTTTGGCTCTAAACGAACCTGGATTCCCGATATGGTGCGAGCAGGGCCGGAAGCCGATTTCCCCTCGCTTGTCCACGAGCCCCATCCCGACCGCGACGAGCACGCCCGGTAAAACACTCTGTACTGCTGCGATATCGCTCCGTGAAGCGACAGGGATACAGCGTTGGCAGCCGAACCGGCCGTTGCCCCGTCCCTCCACGCGCCGTTTGAAGAGAGTCGCGCGGAAACCGTTCCCTGAAGCGAACCTCCTTCGATTCGAAGCGAAACCCCAGCTAACGCGCCGCTTCCCTGCGTTGTACCCACAAGGTTTACACCAGGTTGTTCTTCAAGCCACCCAGCTTTCGATATATACGCCGACCCAACAATCTCCGGAAAGGCCTCATCGACAAACTCGTCGTCTAAAACAACCCAGGTGAATGTTCGCCGAATTCCTCGCGAGCGGGCCGTGGATCCTCCGGGACGAAACGTGCTGTCCGGATTGGGAACCGTGACGGATTGACCGACAGGCATGTAGCCGTCTTTCACCGTTCCGTGTAACGAAAACGGTCGCTGATCGGCTGTGGAAAAACGCGCGTCGCTCATACGCCATTTGTGAGCAGCATTGCTCCACTCTTTATCCGGATACCCATTCGAGTGGAAGCGGGCTTTCCCCGTTGATCCGCCAGAATCCAAAGCCATGCCCGAGCAATCGGCAAAAACCCATTGCGTTGAAGAAGAGCCGTGAATCCAAAACGACTGGGCCCGATTCAGCTTAGTACCAGCCGCGTTCCAGAGCTGAGCCGCCGAAGCGGTCATCGTAGGACCCCCGCCGCTTTGATCAAGCTGGAAAGCCCCGTCCGTCGACACCACTGGCACGAATCGATACGTTCCCGCAACATCGACATTTTCGTTTTCCAACAGTATCCAATGCTGCTTCGTGGCCGGCACAGTTGAGGAGACCAGGCATCTTGCGCCTTTAGAAGCAACGTCGGCGCTTTCCAGGTACTTTCCCTTAGCAGCAACAGACTCCACAGTCACGATCCGATTGCCCCAGGTGGCGTTACTTGCAATCGAAATTCGCTCCGACTGCTGGTCAATCCACTTCGTTGAATAACCTATAGGTGGGTCGCTTGCCCGGTCAAAATACCAGTCGGTTCCGAAATAATAGTAATTCCAAAACCATGAACGCAGCTGAAACGAATGCTTTACCGCCCGAGACGAGCGACGAATCCATACCGAATAGGAATTTTGCGGATATCGCCGATAGTCGGTCCATATTTGCGCCCCATCTTTATGGATACCGCTTCCAGCCTCGTTGTCGATAGCCACAACTTTCGACTCTTCCAGCCTCCCGCCTGCCGGAGCATCGTCAACGGCGTGATAGAGGCTAAAACGCGTATCATCACCGGAATCGGCATGCCACATGTTATACGAAGCATTTCGCCCGTTATAACTGCCGCACGCAATCTCGAGCACCCCTGTAAGGTGATAATACAACTCCGTGGTGAAGTCGCACTGCATCGTGATTTTCGATGCGGTGCGAAGGTATTGGTTCGAGGATATGTCCCATTCAACCCAAGGCGTTTTCGCGCTTACCCAGCGATCGGTGTACAACGCTCCCGATTGCGCGCCTCCATTGCCCGATTTCACGACACCGATAGCGCTCCAGAATTGATTCTCATACCACTTCCCATAACCTCGGAAAATAAAAGATCCATCCCACCAGGGTTCATCGGCAAATGCAACTTGAGGCCGCCAAAGCATCAAACCCGCCATCGCCGCCGTTCCCACGATGAACGCCCGCCGCGTCATGCATTTGCTTTGAGCGGCTTGCGTGCCTTTAGCGCCAAGGCCGCTTGACCGGCTACGTTTGAAAACTGGCAGTTTCCCCGACCTCGAACGACGCGAACGCCTCACGAGCGCCTCCTCTCATCGCAACCACTACACCATTCCTCCGCTCAAAAAGGTCAGCAGCTTCACCACCGTTGGAACCAAAACCAAAATCACCGTAGGGGGCAGAAAGCATGCAGATAAAACGATATCGAGCTTCGTCGGCATCTTGCGGATTCGCTCAAGCGCCATGGCTTGCGCCTGCTCACGCGCTAAAAGCGCCTGGGCAGCAAGTCCTTCCGAAACAGAAGAGCCCTGATCGATCGCTTGGGTGATTTGCCCCACGAAAACGCTAACCTCTTGACTTGCGCAACGTTGCGCAAAGTGCTCCAAAGCCTCGGTGCGGGAATGACCCAGCAAATTCACCTCTTGATCGACTAAGCGAAGCTCTTCAGAAATAGGTCCCTTCAGGCTTGCGGACACCTCGCGAAAGCACTGCTCGATAGGAGACCCGGCAGCCAAAGCAACCGCAAGCAACTCCATTGCGTCAGGAAGACACACTTCTATGGATCGGCGCCGATCGTTTTGCCTGAACGCCACATACCGCCCAGCTGCCCAATGCCCAAAAGCGGCCGCGCCCACCGTCAGGGCAACGCTCCACACGCTTGGCGCCGCAAACAATACGCACGCTGCAAAGCAAAGCGCAGCGCTTGCGCCCATCATCACCGCCACGACCGCACGCCACGTCTCGGGCTCCACGCCCATGCCTGCACGACGAAGCGCGTCCCTTGTTGAACCCGCCTCATCACGGGTCATCGGCGCAAAAGCGTTTACCGCAACGGATAGCCGCTGCGCAATCGTAACGAAAGATGACTTTGCAGCAGACCGAGGCGACGATACTGGCGCTTCGCTTGACGAGGGAGAAAGAGCCACTGCAGAGGGGGACTTCGCCCCGCACCATGCGCATACAACTTCATACGCGACCAAACCGGCCGCAATGCCGGTGAAGGCTATCACGGCAAACAAGAATCCGTCCATGCTGCCCCTTTCCCTTTGCCCTACGAAACGTCGACTTCTCTGAACGTGGTGATCTTCTTGCAAGCCGCTATTCCAGCGATTTCCATGAACGCGGCACAAGACAAGACAAGCCACCCGAGCGGATCAGTCCGATAAAACAGCGCGAAATCCGAGCTTGTCATATACATCAACCCAAAGATGACCGGCATTGCGCCGGCGACGAACCACGTCGCCAGGCGCGTACCCGCAAGTTCGGTCCTAAGCTCCCGCTTCGTTTTCATGCGCGCATTTGCATGGTCACCTACCAAGTCAATGACCTTGTTGACAGGACCGCCGAATCGCTGCTGAATTCTCATCGACGCGGCGAACGCCGCCACATCCTCGCTGCCCGTCCTTCGCGCCATGCCTTCAAGCGCGCCTACAAGCGGCTCCCCGTATGAAACCTGGGCCAGCACCCGCACCAATTCGGATCGAATCGGCTCCTGAGCTCGATCAACCGAAGCCCGAAACGCGCGCTCTACAGTCTGAGCGCTACGAACGCTTGCGGACAGCTGAGGCAGCATACGAATGAATTGCTCGGCCAATAGCTCGCGACGCCTGCGCCGCGCCCGCTCTACATACACGGCCGCCCCCGCGCAAACAAGAAGCATCCCCGCAAACGCTGCAGGCACGCCACCTGCACGCAAAGAGAAGACCCCCACGGTCGCCAACACCGCCGTTGCGCACATAAGCCACATCAAAGGAGATGTTTCGATCCCTGCATCGCGCAACATCTTCGCCAACGGGCCATCATCGCCCTTGCGCTTTTCATCCGAATCGCGTCGACCCTGCTCGTACAGCGTCCTGTCGGAAACGCCACGATCACTTAGCAGGATTCTGAGCTTTCGTCGAGCCGAAAACGCGGCGGCGGCCACAACGGCAATTGCGACGATTAACACGAAAGCCATCTGTTTCCCCTTTCGCCGCTTCCACTTTCCCGTTGCCGCTCTCCAAACGCGAAGAACACGGCAACGTATCGACTTTTCAGCAGGCTATGCCGAGAAAAACCAGGTCGGATCATACTGAACGCCCTCTCTGATCATTTTTTGCTTGATGGTTTGCGGCTGCACGCCACACGGCCGCCAGCTACCCGACACTCGCCCGAAAGCGTCGGTACCGCCTACATCGAAGCGAAACAGCTCCGCGCGAGGAATGACCGTCGACCCTTCAGGCATCGGGTCGATCGCCGTGATGCTTGTTACACGGCGAGATCCATCGGCCATTCGATCGACATGAACGACAAGACCACCCTGCAACGATTCTGCAATTTGCTGCTGCACAACGTCGCGGCCCAAATCGGAATGCGCATAGTTCACCATCGTACGCAAGCGACTTAACGCGTTGCTTGGGTCATTTGCATGGATGGTAGTCATAGAGCCAGGATGATCGGTTTGCATTGCCTGCAACATCTCATACGCCTCGGCGCCACGACACTCGCCAACGATGATGCGGTCAGGGCGACGGCGCAGCGACAACGCCACCAGCTCCCGCATCCCAACGGCCCCCTGCCCCTCTGCATTCGCCTCGCGCGTTTGCATACGCTCGACATGATGAGCCCGCAGCCGCAGCTCAGGCGTATCCTCTATGGTGATAACGCGCTCGTGCGCTGGAATAAAGCCCGACAAGGCTCCCAACAAGGTTGTTTTGCCCGATCCGGTGCCGCCCGAAATGACGATAGGGCACCTTGCCCGCACGGCAGCCCCAAGAAACTTCGCCATGACAGTGCTGAGCGCGCCTTTCTCTATCAAGTCGTCCATGCCCATGATGTGCTCGCTGAAAAGGCGCAGGTTCAGCGCAGGGCCGTCGGGAGCTAGCGGCGGAATGATGAACGTTGCGCGGGCTCTTCCTCCTGGCAGCATCGCGCACCCCATCGCGTGAGACTCATCGCAGCGAACACCTGCCTGCTCCGCAATTTTGTTGATGATGCGCCTGACGTGCTCGGCGTCATCGAATCGCACATACGCGCATTCTTCGATGCGCCCAGCTCGCTCCACGAACACCTTCGGATCGCGAAACGAGAGCGAAGCTCCTTCGAAATCGATGCCGCCTCCATTTACCATGATTTCCGTGATAGAAGGGTCATCAAGCAAAACTTGCAGCGGTCCGTAGCGCAAAAAATCATCCACGATGCACTGGCACATCAGGTTCTCGTCTTCGATACTCACCGCCATGCCCCACGATCGAATCGTCTCGGATACGATTGAGCGGATTGCCACTTCAACACGGCTCGAATCCGAAGACTCCTGCAGCTGCAGGGCCAAGTTGTCACGCACAAGACGTTTGAGCGCCGATGCCGCAATCCTATCCATCGACACCACCCGTCAGCACGTCTTCCGAAGCAAGCAGCTGCACACTTACCTTGCCCGACACCTGGGCTTGACGAATCGCATCGGCCTCGTCAGGAGAAACTTCTATAACAATGGCGCTATACGACGCACCATCGCTATATCCGTCTCCCCCAACAGCAACAACGCGCGCCCGATTCGCAAGCGTTTGCGAATCAACAATTCCAGAAGACGCTCCTTCAATCGAGACAACGCGGACCGCATCATAGGGCTTCACCTGCCCCGCAATGCCCGTTTCGTCATCGACCGAAAGCGACACCGCTTCCTTGTCCGCTGAAAGCTGAGCCGCCAAGCGACCATCAGAGCCCGACCCCGCAAGAAACGTTCCGCACAGCTGCGAACCTGCGGGTATGTCCACAAGGGCGCGCATGCCGGATACGCTTGATGCAGGTTCAGTTGACTGAGCAGGCAGCGCAGCAGCCGACCGGAATGCCGCAGGAACTTCACGCACCTCTAACGAATCCGCATCGAGCATCTCGCCCGCCTTCACATCTTGAGAAACAACCCAAACGGCAGTGGAATCCCTTGTTGCCTGGTCGACCGCAGACTGCGATGCCGCAACCTGCCAAAGCGAATACCCCACAGAAACGCACGCCACCGCAACCGAAGCAGCAACAACCGCCGACATCTGTTTGCATCGATGCACAAGCGGCTCTTCGCCTCGCACAGACGAATCCACCGCCACATCGTCGCCTCTTACAGGCACAGCGCCAGACGAGCGGGAAACGCCCCGAGTTCGTTTTGGCGCCATACGCCGCGAAGCTCCCGCGCCCGATCTTCCAACCATGTTTCTTTCCTTTCTGCTTCATAAGCGCGGCACGACCAGACCGCCTTACCCCACGCCCTGAGCAAGTTTCACCATTTCATCTGGAAACCCTTGCAGCGAAGAGATGGAGGAAAACGTCGACATTCCCGCCGTCGAGCCTTCAGCGAAGCGATACGACCCGCAAATCCTGCGCTCCGGCCGCCACACCGCTTCCGCGGAATAAGGCTTTGCAACAAAAGCTCGGCTTGAGGCAACGGTAAGGGCCAGCGGAGATGCCGGCACCGAAAACGGCAACGGCGTCTGCTGCTCGACCTGAACGCCAATGACCCACAACCGCTCGCTGCGAGGCGTAGACTGCGCAGGCGCTTCGTAGAACCACACGGTCAACGCCGCAGATACGCCCTGGTCACGAACCGTTTGGACGATTCCATCAGCAAGCGTCAATCCGGGATTGTCCGCATATTTCGCCGAAACGGCCCCCGAAGCGTCCATACATGCCTGCCGCGCCGCATCAAGCGCCTGCTCCTGATGCGCTTTCGCCGCATATACCACCCCGTGATCAACCGCAAAGCCAAGCGTCGTAACAAGCACAAGGCATACCACCACGGCCAGCGGGGCAATAGAACCGCATTCGCCCCGCACCCAAAACCTTTCAACCATCACGACACCGCCACCTCCGATATGCGCTCATTCTCGATTGCGCAAAAGACACGCTTTTCAAGCTGCGCCGGCTCGATACCGGCAACACATAAAACCAGCGGAAGGCGATAGCAAACCGAGAAAGAAACCGAGGAGACCTTCGTTCGCTGGTCAATGCCACCCAGCTCACCCGGCGATTTCCTATTCGATACCTCGATGCAAACATCGCTTACCTGAATGCTGTCGAAATCAAGCTGGGACGATTCACCGGCAATCTCATGCGCCACGAAACGGGCCTTGTCCGGCGATTTCGCCAAACCAGCCGTGTCAAGCAGCAAACACGCCTGCGAAAGCTCCGATGAGAGAATTGAAGCGGACGTTGTATAACAAGCTATGTACAACGATCCAAAAAGCAGCGTCATCAGTGCAATGATGGCGAAAATGAATTGGACCGCCTCGCTTCCCGATTCACCCTTCGCCATAAACGACCTCCTGCGATTTGAGCACCGTACGCGTTGCCTGAGCAGAAAGACCGAACGTTGCGCCGCCGCCTGCGGATAATATTTGCCCGACAGGCGTCAGATAATCACCTTCAAGTGTTGAGGAAACCTCGATTTTTGCAGCGCGCATCGAGGCGTTTTCGTCGATAAACAAACCTGTTTCCGCATCGAAACGATGACGCTGATACGAGATATCCGGAGCGTCGGACACGCGACATGTTGCAGAGCAGCGAACGCCAAGCGAGGAAAGCGAGGGAGAAGCGTCACTGAGCGCCTCGGTGATATCGCAGCTGCTTGGCAACGCCACGCCCGATAAGGACACTTGATCGGCCATGCGCCGGCATACCGTTTGCGTTGCGCTTTCGAGCTCCGTTCCCATAAACGCAAGGCGCCCCAAATCTACGATTGCGCACATCAGCGTTATGAGGATGGGCAGCACCATCACAAACGAAACGGCGCTGCCACCTGCCTCTTTGCCGTGCTCCGCTATCGCACGCCGTTGCATGGCGCTATTTCGCCGCAGCGCCAGCGGTCACGCTTCTGAACATGTTGCTGATGGATGTTCCGGCGGAATTGATCGAGGTGTTGATCTGATTCTGCAACGTCATAAGCGCAGCTCCCAGACCTACCGCGAAACCCAAGACGATCACCACCTGCACGATTTCAGAACCGCCGTCCTCCTCGCCGCGATACGCCAGCGCGCATGCCTTGTCGAACATGCCCTTCATAGCAGTGTGCTTTTCCATCATTAGTTCCTTTCTTCGTTACCCTTTTCCCTGTTCATTCATGTTCAGCGATAGCCAACAAGCAACCGCACCACCTCCTTCCTGTCCGCACGGACCCCTATCGAGCCACAACCGTTCCGAAAATCATCCAGAGCGTCAAAAACGGGGCCATGGGAATGCCGTCTTGCCGCTTCAGGCGCCGCGATGCCAAACCGACAAGGGAGAACAGCCCGGCGACGATATAGCAAGACGCCGCTCCGATAAGTGAAGCCGGGCCGCTAAGGACGGCAAGCGCCGTCATGCACCGCACATCGCCCTGGCCCACCGAGCCGCCCGCATCGCGAGCAACACGATTGGCTATCCAGCACACCGCCAGCACAACCGCAGCGGAAGCAAACCCTGCTGCTACGCCAGCAACCCCGCCATTGAGCAGCTGAAATGCGACCCCACCTAAAAGCAGACACCCGCAGCACTCCAAAGGAATCATCCGAGCGCGAACGTCGCACACAACGCCTGCCGCCATGGCAACGCCGCAAAGCGAAAGAGGCACGGAAAGCTGCAACGGCAATCCGAACGCGGGAAGCGCAGCGAACCATGCACCGCATGCAAGCGCCAGTACAACGCGCTGCAACACGGTCGGGCGAAACGAGCAACGCCGTGCCTGCTCGCGCTCGCCGCGCGAAGAGCAATCCTGCCCAACGTCGATGCCGGCCTCGCGAAGCGCGCAGGCGCGCTCGTGCGTCAGCACTTTGCGTTTCGCCTGCGATTTGACATCATCGAGCCACATGCCCAGCGCACCAGCGCTTCCCGCATCGGACGGCTTCGGCCATACGCCGGCATGGCCAGCCCGATATGCGATAGCGCCTTGCAGCGATTCGTTCCACCACGAAAGAGACCGCCGATATGCGCGCTTCATCGCAACGTCTGCCAACCACGGCACGGCAAGCGCACCAGCCGCAACGCCCACACCGGCCGACACAAGCACCATCATCAGGAAAAACGACGTCATGCTATCTCCGCCTGCCTTTGCTGACGCACCGTATCAACCGCAGCGTGCCGAGCACGCACCTCCTGCACGCATTCGCCCTTCTGCCCGGCCGCGGTCCCTCGCTTCACCTCGGCCGGGCGGGCGATATCCATCACGGAAGGCCGCCTTCCCCGTCGTAGAACAACGCATTCAGGTGCCGAAGCGGAAGCCGCATCCTTGTGCGAATCGGGGGTCTGCGCTGCAGCGGCCCCAACATCCACCAATTCGATGCGCACCACGACATCGGCGCCTCGAACGGGGACATCAACCGTTTTCAAACTGCTTCTCATCGCAGAGCCACAATCAGATAGAACGTTTCCGGCATCGGCGGCAACTGCTTGCCGGACAGATTCCGCGTGCATGCTTGCGAGCTCCCGGCTCCTCGCGCCGCCCTGTCCTTCGCAGGCCACATCCACACCTACCGCACCACCGCTTTCTGACGAATTCGGCGCCGAAACAACCGACGGCGCAACGAACGCTTGTGCATCGCCCTGCGAGAACCGATGCAAGCACCCGTAACACACCTCGGCATCGTCAAACGCCCCCGCCCTGCAAACCGGACATGTCTTCATGCCTTGCCACCTTCCTTTCTTGAAATGCCTACGTAATCGCCCACTGAGAACCAAGGAGGATCGCACGTGGAAAACCGCTCAAGCACCGCAACGGCCTTACGGCATTTGAGGCGTCGCAGCGGAGCCACCGCTCGATAAGACTCGACGATGCGGCCGTCATCGCCTACAAACGCAATGTCAAGCAAGTCATTCATCCCGACGGTGTGCACGTCGTTGCACGGCATGAGCAGCAGCACGCCACCAGGTTTCGATCGAAGCAGGCCCTTGACGCGCGCGGGAAACCTTCCCGCAAGTTTCAGCACCTCAATCTCGTTTTCCATCACTCGCCTCCGTCCTTAGTGCCCGACCATTGCAAAACAACGCTTGTCTCTTCCCCCACCTGCGCCGCCGATGCAAACGCCCAGCGATACGCACCTTCGCTTTTGACAAACGACCGACACGAGGAGGAATCCGAGGAAACGCCGACCCAGCCTTTAGCGACCAGGCGGCCTTCAAGTGCCGCGAGCGTTTCTTCAACGCTGCCCTTTTCGCACCAACTGACCAGTTGGGCGTTTGAGCTCCAGTAGGCGCCACTCATGCTCGACACGTCGAAAAGCTCGTCCTCGAACAACGCCGGTTCATGTGCCGGCAAAGCAAATGCCGTGCGTTCGCCCCCGCTCACAACGGCATCGAAGCCCGCCTCGGCAACCGCCGCCGCGGCCTCACCTGGCCCATTGCTCCGCGCCGACGCCTCGAACGCGCTGCATGCGACCAACGCGGCTGCAGCCGCGCCGACGATTGCGCATGCCAAGCGAAACCTTTTTGCCTGGCACGCAACCAAAACACCATCCCTACCTGGCACAACGCTCATGACAACACCCCCGGCTTGTAGCAGTCCACCACTATCTCCTCGCTATGCGACAACGTGGGCAGCGACACGCCAAACACCTGGGGGTTTAGCGCCGCCCCGAACAGCGTCGGCTCGAATCGCACCGTTGCGGAAAAGGCCGTGTGCCCTTGCGCAACGGATCGCGCACTCACCTGCACCTGCACGTTTTTCGCATTGCCGCCTTGTTGCAACTCCTGTTCGATAAGCGAGCAGCTTTGCGCA
The DNA here is from genome assembly GCF_977052095.1 of Senegalimassilia sp. Taxonomy (NCBI): domain Bacteria; kingdom Bacillati; phylum Actinomycetota; class Coriobacteriia; order Coriobacteriales; family Coriobacteriaceae; genus Senegalimassilia; species Senegalimassilia sp. Next base: position 99,470 of record NZ_CDRSTZ010000001.1, on the reverse strand, counting down.
ACGTCCTGCCCGTAGGCCGGCGACGTTGCGCACGTGCGCACCGCGTCGCGAAAATCGTTGTCGAAAGCCGCGCACACCCCGAAAAACGAGCAGGCGTTCACCGCAATGGCCGCCACGATCAGCATCACCGGAAACGCAACGACGAATTCGATGGTCATCTGGCCCGCCTCCCCGCAGGCGCGAGCGTCCATCAGTCCCACGGCCGCACCCCCGTCACATTCGCGTACAGCGAAACCAGCTGGTCAATCGCCTCTCCAAGGGCGCCTTTCGCGAACTCGCGCGCAGCAGGCGGAAGCGAGATCTCGATGGGAACGGATTCGCCGCCCACATCGATGCTGGCAACTTCAACAGACCCGTCTGCCGCATCGATGCCGGCAAACGCATCCCGGCGAACCGATGCAGCCAGTGACGAGAACACGCCGTTCGACATAAGCGGATGCGCAATCGCCTGCCGCTTCAGCTCCACCAGCCGCGCGCAAAACGAATCCGCCTTGTCCGACCCTGCAACATGGGCCGCATTCACCACCGCAGGGCGAAGCGCGTCAAGGTTTGCCGGCTGCAAGCCAACGGCCTCAACAGCCCCCGAAAGCTCGTCGGCAGCCCAATCGCCCAAACCGCTGGCACCGATCAGCGGAAGCCCGTCAAGTCCTTCGCGAACGACGTTCGTCAAACTTGACTGCCCGTTCGCGTAAGCGCTCAGCAACCCCGCCCAACAATCCAAGGCAACCCCAGCAAGCCCCGCCGGCGCGCCACGCTGTGCCAAGCCATCGGTCAAAGACGAGATGACGTTGCCGCCTTCCCCTGACGGATCGGCAACCAGCGTTGACGCTGAAACGGCAACACGTGCGCCAACTTGCCCTGTGGCCTGCACAAACGTTGACTCGAACCCCTTTGCGGGCGCATCGGTGCCAACGTTGGCGCACAGCACCACGAACCCTTCGCTTCCAGGCGGCCGAGCCGTGATGCGGTAGTCGCCCACGCGCGAACACGCCTCCTTCAGCGCGGCAAGCACATCCGCCACGCGGTCTTTCACCGCCTGCTTCGCGGGCTCGGCGCGCTGCATGGCCTCCTGGTACGCATCCGCCGCGCGCGCCACCGCCTCGTAGTGGTATTCGAACCCGTTGTCGATCGACGACGACGCCGCCGCCACCTTGCCCATGCTTGCCGCCGTAAAGCCGCATTCGCTGCACGTTTCCCACCCGCCGCCTTCCATGGCGGCAATCGATGCCGTTGACGAAAAGCCCGCCGCCCGAGGGCACCCGGACCACGCATGCAACACCGGCAGGCCGTCTTCGGTCGTGCAGGGGTAAACCGGATCGGTGTACAGCGTTGTTTCCCGCATCTCGTCGGTGTTTTTCGGCAAGTGCGGAAAGTACGCGCGGAACTCGGGCTTTTCGACCACATATCCGCGCGAAAGCTCTTCAGACGCATAAGCGAAGAAGCGTTTTCGCAGCTCAGAACGGGCGTGCGCCTCAACGCTTTCTCCATCGGGCGCCTCTGAGGCAAGCCGCACGGGGTAGTACGCCTGCGCGCGGCGCAGCGCAACGGAAAACGACCAAGCATCAACGCTTGAGTACACCGGGTTCGACGAGCCCTTCATGCCCGCAAGCGTTTCCGCGCGCTCTTGCATGCAATAGCCCGGGCGATTCCCGCAATCGCGCTCGAACGCCTGCCGTTTCGCCTCGTTGGCCTCGCGCGATGCGGCATCGACCTCGTTGGCCAGCCGCTTGATGTCCTCAGCTTGCGAAGCCGCCGCTTCGCGCGCTTTCGCCGCTGCTGCGTCCTCCGCCGCCACACCGATATCCGGCGCCGAATCGGGCACAAGCACCGCCATGGCAACGTAACGCGACGTTTCGGAGTCGTTCGCCGACGCCACCGAGGCCGCAGCAACCGCAGAGAGAAACGGCAGAGCCTTCTGCACGCGCGTCAGGCCCTCCGACGCGGTGCGGGAAAACCTGTCCCGTGCCTGGCCAGTTTTCTGTCCCGACTCGATAAGCTTGCCGCCCGCAGCCTGCGCCCCGGGAACGCAAAGCGCAACCACGCCAAGGCCCGTTGCGGTCAAGCTGGTGAGGGAAAGCGACAGCGCCACGGCATCGCACAGCCGAACGGCTATCATGAACTCCGCCACCACGTTGCCCGCCGCAAGCGACGCCGCATCCGCAACCGATTGGACGCGTGACGACACCGATTGGATGCGGTACACCTGCGCCGACGAGAACACCAGCGAAAGCGTCAGCAACAGCGCAAGCACCATGCCCGTCGTTGTCAAGCCCGACTCGTCGCGCAGCAACCGTCCTGGCGCCACGCCGAAAAACGGCCGCCTCATGACCAGGCGCCTATCCAGCCGCGCGGGTCAAGCCCCTCCTGCGTACCAAGCACCCATGCCGGCTGCGTCCGCCTTTGCGCTTCCACCTTCACCGGCAGCAAACCTTCCTCGTCAAGCAGCCCCAGCAGCGCGCTGGCGCCGTCAAGCAACGGCAACGGCCGCACCCTGTTCTCGATCGACACGCGCACGTATTCGGAGCGCTCGTCGCCTTCAAGCTGTATGCGCCACGAGCACTCGCCTTCGTGAACGTGAAAGCACGCAACCGGGGGAACCGCGCCAAGCCGGTGACGTACGAATGCCTCGATGGCCTGGGAAGAGTCGCCTGTCGCATCGGTTTTCACCGCCAGCACGCGGCACGCATCCGTGGCCGCGGCGGCCATCACCATGCGGTCGTACAGCACCATGCCCGGCTGCACCAGCAACAGCAGCGCCGTGAACAGCACCGGAATCAAAAACGCCGATTCCACCGTCGCCTGGCCGTCGTCGCGCCACGTCTTCGCCCTCACGACGCACCCCCTTTCGCACTTCGCGCTCAATACAGCAAGATGTCCGCCAATGTTTGAGGCGCCGCGCCTTCGATGTGGTGCGATGCCGTTGAAAGCGCATGTTCGATGAACAAACCGCCCGACACGCCCCGCCACAGTGCCCCAAGCCCCAGCGTCACCGCCAGAAACGCAGCTGCGACCACCGCAAACTCCACCGTCGATTGGCCGCATTCGCCACGCCGCCTACAGGCTGTTGATGCCTTCTGCAATTGCATCCCACAGTTCCTGCAGCTTCGGCCGAAACACCGTGATGGCAATGATGGCGATAACCACCAGCACGCCGACGAGAATCGCGTACTCCGTTGTTCCCTGGCCGTCTTCCCTGCGCTTAACGCGAAACCACTTGCACGCAAGGTTCGCCAATACACGGCGATATCCACTCATAACTGCATCGATCATGCCCTACATCCCTTCCATCAATTCCAACAGCACCGGCCCAAGCACAAGCAAAAGCATGGCGGGCAGGATGAGCACCCCCGTGGGAATCATCATCTTGACCGGCGCTTTCGCCACGCGCTCTTCCACCTGAGCGCGACGGGCAACACGCGCCTCGTCCGCCGCTTGTTCCAAAACGTCGCCAAGCGACGTTCCAAAGCGAAGCGACCGCGCGATTGCCGCCACCGTCCGCGACAGCAGCGCCGAATCGTACGAAGCCGCAAGCGACCGCAGCGCATCGCCGCGCGAAGCCATGCCCGTCTCCCACAGCTGCAGCGCCGATGCGCACCCGCGTGACAGCGCATCGTCGAAATGCGCCGCGTACAACTGCATGCTGCGGTCGAACGAAAGGCCGCTACGAACGCCCAGCGCCACCACCTCGAGCATTTCCGACAAGCTGCGCTCAAGCGAGAGGTTGCGCGCCTTGCGGGCCGACGCCACTGCTCTGCGCGGAGCGCTGGCGCCGAACAGCGCACCCGCCGCGCACCCCGCAATCGCAAGTTCGTTCGACGCGACCGCGCCAAGCAGCGCACCGCCCGCCGCCCCGGCAAACGCCAACCGTAGCGACGCCTCGCAATAGCCGTCCGCGCTTGCCCGCCCCGAGAGCCCCGCCTTCTCCGCGCAAGCGCCAAACGATGCCCGCGCACGGCGAAGGGGAAGGCGCCGGGAAAGCAGGCTGGTCGCATGCAGCGACACGCGCTTCGACGTGCTTACGACGTACGCCAAGCACGCGGCATCAAGCCCGCTCACCCCCGGGAATGAAGGCGCCGCGACCGATATTCGGTACTTTGGGCGCCCCGCAAAACGCCGCGTCAGCAAGCTGCCCGCACACGCGCCCGCCGCACAGGCCAGCACGCACGCGGCAAGCGCGAGCACCGCCATCACGACACCTCTACCGACAGCATGCGCCGCACGGCCGCAACGCCCGCAACCTGCATCAGCACCGCCATGCACAGCAGCGCCACGCCTAGGGGGCTCTCGAAGAACGGATCGAGAAACCCTTTGCTCACCAGCGAAAACACCGCCACCAGCGCGAAGGGCATAATGGTCACGATGCGCGCCGACAAGCGCGCCTGCGCCGTTTGGACCCGCAGGGAGCGCTTAAGCGCAAGCTCGCCTTCCACCGTTTCCCGCGCCGCCTCCAAAACCGGACGCATGCTTCCGCCTGCTTGGTGCTGCACGTCAAGCGCCACCGACACGAACACCAGCTCTCCCTGAGCGCCCGCACCGCGCAGCGCATCAAGCGCCTCGTGCATGTCGTGCCCCGTTTCAAGCAGGTGCGCAGCATCGGCGAAACGCTTCCCCAACGGCCCGCGCAACTCCGAAGCCAAGTGCTGAAACGTTTGCAACGGGGAAAAGCCCGCTTGAAAGCACGACCCCATGGCGTGAAGCGCGTCGGGCACCGCATCGCGCAGTGCCTCGGCTTGCCTGTCGCGCCACAGGTGCACGCGCGTCAGCAGGCAGGCGATGGCCAGAGCCACCACGGCCACGCCCGCAACCGGCGATTGCGTCAGCGCGCCAACAACCGCCGCCACCGCCACGGCCGCCGCCATTGCAAGCGACAGCAATCCCACAGGACTTGCGAAGATGCCCCGCTCGCCCAGCAGATCGACGGTATCCGCCAAAGACCGCTGCACGCGACGCGTTTTCGCAAGCCGCTTCGCTGCAGGAAGCGTCCATGAAACGCCGTTACGGGCAAGACGCGCCAGCATGTCGCCCGAAGCAAACGAGCGCGAACGGGCCGCCGCGCAGCTGCCTAGCAGCGCGGCGCAAGGAAACGCCAGGGCAACGCTCATGCAGCCCCATGCAACCGATGCTCCCATGTCTTTACCTCCTCAATCGGTATGCCGCACAGCTCCGGCACGTCGTCGATCCACCTTGGCAGCGCCTTCCACGTTCCGGCGAGCCCAGGCGATGTGCGCTCGAACAGCACATGCACCCCGCATCCGCCGCCGTGCGCGGCGCGCTCGAACTCGGCAACGCACGTCACGTAGCGCAAGCCGTCAAGCGAGCGCGTCGTCTGAACCACCACGTCGAACGCGCTTGCCGCATTCGCCTCGATCACGTCGACGGGCAGGTCGACGCCGTAGCGCACCATCGTCACCACGCGCGGCAAGATGTCGGCCGGCGAGTTCGCGTGCAACGTGGTCAGCGACCCATCATGGCCCGTATTCATGGCGGTCAGCATGTCTACCGCCTCAGCCCCTCGGCATTCGCCCACCACGATGCGGTCGGGGCGCATGCGCAGCGCGTTGATTACCAAATCGCGGATGGTCACTTCGCCCACGCCCTCGGCATTGCGCGGCCGCGCCTCCAGGCGCACTACGTGCGGATGCTCAAGAAATCGCAGCTCAGCGGTGTCCTCAATCGTCACGATGCGCTCGCCTGCCGGAATGCAGCACGACAGCGCGTTCAGCAGCGTCGTCTTCCCGCTGCCCGTTCCGCCGGCAACCACCACGTTCTTGCGCGCACGAACCGCCCACTCCAGAAACTGCCGCAGCTCGTTATCAAGCGACCCGCTGGCAACCATGTCCTCAAGCGTCATAACCCGCTCGGCGAACTTCCTGATGGTGACGATGGGGCCTTCGGGGGCAAGCGGCGGCATCACCACGTTGACGCGGTGCCCTTCGGGCATGCGCGCGTTCACCATGGGGCTTGACTCGTCCACGCGCCTGCCAAGCGGCCCAAGCACGCGGTCGATAAGCGCGCGAAGCTGGCCCTGTCCGGAAAACACCTGTTCAGAAGGCTGCAAACAGCCACCTCGCTCGAAAAACACGCTTTGGGGGCCGTTCACCATGATTTCCGTCACCGTGGGATCTGCCAGCAGCGGCTCAAGCGGGCCAAAGCCGAACACCTCGTCGACAAGGCTTGCAGACAGCTCCTCAAGCCGCCCTTCGGGCACCGCACGCCACGTTGGCAGCTGAAAAGCCTGACGGCACGCTCCTAAAAGCTCGCTGCGCGCCCGCCTGGGTTGACGGCTCATCATGGCCGCGATGTCTCCCACGGACACGAACCGTTGTACGTCGCTCTTCAACCGCGCAAGGTCGGGCGGCGCGACGCGCTGCTCAAGCAACACCGACCCCGATGCCTGCGCCCGCTGCGCAAGCGACATCTCAGGCCCTCCTGCGCTTGCGCGGTTTCTTGCCGCGCAAAAACGGCAGGCCTGCGCCTTCGCGCTCGCCCGGCTGCGAGCCCTGCATGCCGGGAATCACTTCCACAAGCAGCTGTTCGATGCTTGCCACCAGCTCGTTTCGCGCATCGAACAGCTCTTCGATCCCGTGCGCCGCAAGCATGTCCTCAACGTCTGCGCCGCCATCGGCCAGCTCGTGCACGTGGGCGCCCTTAAGCGCGCACGACACGTCCATCGAGGAAAGCGGCGCGCCTTTTCCACAGCCGTTCAGCACGAACAGAAGCGGATTGACCGCGATGCCGCACCGCGCGCACAGATCAAGCGCCCGCTTGCAGGCATATACCGAGCTCATGCGCTGATCGATCAGGAACAGCGCCTTCGAACTGCGCTCGAGCAGCACCGCATGCTGCTCGGCCCACGCGCCACCGGTGTTCGCCACAATGACGTCAAACCGCCCACGCTGCGTTTCAAGAAGCGCCGGCGCCTGCGCAACCACCGCCTCTGCCGCATCGATGTGCAGCGGAGCCGCCAACAGCGCAGGCGCGTTGCCCTGCGGCTGCAGCCCCGTCAACCTTTCGGGGTTCGCAATGGCCTCGTCGATGCGCAGCGGATGCTGCACGCCCGCAAGTTCCGCCATGTCACCAAACTGCAGATCGAAATCGAGCAGCAGCGTGCTTTTCCCCATCCGCTGCGCCGCATATGCGGCAAGCAGGGCAACGGCGCTTTTGCCGGCACCGCCGCTTCCGCTTACCACCGGCAGCAGAAAACCGCGCGAGTTGCCCTGCGCCGACGCCAGCGCCTGTTGCTGCGCTTGCGGCTGCGCGCCCCCGTACGCTGGCTGGGCGAAAGCAGGCTGCGCGCCCTTCGCGGACGCACAAGCGGGCTCAACCGCGCTTGCACCTGCCGGCCTCGCAAGCGCCGGCTCGCCAAACGCCGGCTGCACCGGTGCCGAGGCCGACGCGCTCATGGCAATCTGCTTGCAAAGCGCATACCGCTCGACGAACGCCTGGCGCGTAAACGAAGCGTCAATGCCCGCTGCGCTTGCCCGCGAGCGCAGTGACCCCGATTCCTGCGCCGACAGCATGCACACCCGTCGATCGCGACGATCGCGCTTCAACGCGGCCGCAAGGTTGATGGGGGCAACCTCATCACACGAGGCAACCCACACCTCTTGAATGCCCGTATCGTTTCGAAGGGAGCATCGTGCCTGTTCAGCCGATGAAAACAGCTGCAGCCACGATTGGGCCGCCAGGTTTTCACCGCCAAGGCCGAGCATTTCTGGATTGCGCAGGCTTTCCTCGTCCGCGCAAAGCGCCACCAACGGCATCGACATCTCGTTCCTTTCCCGCGTTTTTATTCCCACCTGCATCAGCGCGCGTTTGCCCCGGGCAGCGTGAAGTACAGCTCCGTACGCTGCGCCGCCGACACCATTTCCTCGGCTCGATCGGCATCAACGGCAACCGTCACCCACGAAACCTTTGCCGAAGACGAACCAGTCGATTCCCCATCTGCCGCGCTTGTGGCAAGCACGCGCACCCCTCGGGCCAGCGCCTGCGTATCGGAACCCCCGGTGGCGTACACATCGACCAAAGAACCCGGGCCGATAGCGCCTCCCACCGCCTGGACGTCTTTAGCCGGAACGCTTAAGGCAACCTGGCCATCGGGAACATCGATCTGACTTCCTTCAGCCTGAAATCGGCGCTTCGAAAGCACTTCCCCGGCAAGCATCACCGACGACGCCTTCGAGCCCACCACCTCCGATGCCTGCCGAACCGCTTCAGCGGGCAGCAAGTCGGCCACCCACAGACGCGTTTCTATGGCGGAGGCCTCGACCATCTCTCCCGCTGCGATATCGCGCTTCGCAACGCACACCTCAACCTGGTCGCCGCCATAGCGGGCCAGCGCGTCACGACGCTGCTGATCGGCCTCACCTCGGACCGCCTGCGTATAAGCGAACACGCAGGCCGCGCACAGCACGCCGCACACAACGCCGACGAAGGCCGCCTTGTTCTTTCTCATAGACACCTCGCAATCTGCCAGGCAAAACGTTTCGCTGTACCGCTTTGCCCGACTTCGCTTTCGCTTGTCTACGAGTATGCACTGCCGACCTTGCAGACCTTTTGCCGACATATCGCTCGAAAGCACGCGAAACCTTGCACCAGAGTACGCTGCGCACACACCCCACGCAGCACACGGAGAGCTCACGGCACGCGCGCAGCACACGCCTTTCTTGGACGAAACGCCTTTCAAGCCTGATCAAGGCTCTCATTTGTGCAGTATTTGCGAAGCGCACATTCTTATGCGAAAATACAGGTCGCCCTTTTCAAGGGAAAACGGCCGGTTGGCGCAGCGGGAGCGCAGGTGCCTTACAAGCACAAGGTCACAGGTTCAAATCCTGTACCGGCCACCATTGAGTTATCGCAGGTCAGGCAAGTCTTTTGCTTGACCTGTTTTCTTTTTCGAATCAAGTTTGCAACACATCTTGCAACACCATTTGCAACACAACAAAGTTTTCGTGTCATGAACGCCGTTTGCAACGGCTTGGTCAAACGCATGCGCGGACATCCCACGGCTGATCGCATGGATGACACTCCGCAGCAAGGCAAAGGCGCACCTGCAGAAGGCCGCCGTCAGCACCAAGCAACAGCCCCGCGCACAAAAACAAAACCCGGATGACCTTGAAAAGATCATCCGGGTTTCCCGCTCTTCAAGCCTGATTAAGGAAAGCATGCCATGTGCGAAACGCGCGCAGCCAAACGCTGCGTTACGCTAAGCCCTTGCGGCAGCTTCAAGCATCTCGCGCGCATGAGCAAGCGAAGCTTGCGTGGCATCGCCTGACAGCATGCGAGCAATCTCGGCCGGGCGCTGCTCGGCGGAAAGCTGCTGCAAATTCGTTTGCGGCTTGCCATCGGTGCCCGCAACCTTGTTGACGGTGTAGTGAGCGTTGCCGCGCACGGCAACCTGAGCAAGGTGCGTTACCACAATGACCTGGTGCGTTCGCGCCAAATCAACCAGCACATCGGCCAAAGCAACAGCCGTTGAACCGCCAACACCAGCGTCCACCTCGTCGAACACCAGCGTGTCAACGCTGTCAGCCTGCCCCAAAACCACCTTGATCGCCAGCATAACGCGACTGACTTCGCCGCCCGATGCGATGCGGGCAAGCGGGCGGGCCTGCATGCCAGCCCCCGGCCGGAACAGGAACTCCACCTCAGACGGGCCGGCCTGCGTCCACGACTCGCGCGGCAAAGGGCGCACTTCGCACAACAGCTCGGCACCGTCCATTTCCAGACGGCTCATCTGGGCCGTCACCTGCTCAGCGAACTGCGGCGCCGCGGTGCGGCGCGCCTGGTCAAGCGCTTGGGCCGCCGAGGCCAGCTTCTGCTCCGCCGCATCGACCTTCTTCCGCGCCGCGCGCTCGCGCTCAGCCGCGTCGTCGACAGCAGAAACCAGATCGGCCGCCTCATCGCGCGCCGCCAGCACATCGACCATGCGCGGGCCATATGCGCGCAGCAACCCTTGCAGCGCCGACATGCGCTCTTGGTCCTGCTCAAGCGCTTCCGGGTCGAACTCTACGCCATCGCGATAATCGCGGGCCGAGCGCGCCACATCCTCAAGCACGAACCCCGCCTCGCGCAAAGAATCCGCCATCGCCGACAAATCCGCATCGAAGCGCCCGCCCTCGTCAAGCGCGGCGATGGCGCTGTTCAGCAAATCGATTGCGCCCTCGTCGCCGCCAAGCGCCTCGTGCGCGTGATTCGCCGCCAACGCAAGCGCCTCGGCATGCTCGGCACGCGCAAGGCGCGCGGACAGCTCCTCGTACTCGCCCTCGCGCGGGCCCACCGCATCGATGCGCTCCAGGGTAAAACGCGCCTCGTCAAGCTTTGCCGACGAGGCCGCGCCTGCGTTCAGCACGTGGTCAAGCTCTTCCGCTGCAGCCTTCGCCTGGGAAAACGCCTGCTTATAGGCATTTTGCGGCACCGCAACCGCCTCGCCCGCCCATGCATCGAGCATGCGCACGTGGGCCGTCGGCTTCATAAGCTGTTGCTGCTCGTGTTGCCCGCATAAATCGATGGTGGACGCCACGCGCGCCGCAAGCTCGCGCACGCTGGCCATGCGCCCATCAAGCGTTACGCGCGATCGGCCGTCCGAGCTTACGCGCCTGGTGGCAACCAGCTCGTCGGATGCTTCCTCGTCCCCATCAGGCCCTTCGGCATTCGCAAGGCCGAAAAAGCGCCCGGATACCTCAAGCGATTGCTCGCCATCGCGCACGAAATCCTTATCGGCGCGCACGCCCATAAGCAACTTCAACGCAGACAGCAACGCCGTTTTGCCAGCACCCGTTTCGCCGGTAAGCACCGTCAGCCCCGGCGCCGGAACAAGCGATGCCTGTTTGATAAGCGCCAGATTCCGAACTTGTATTTCGTCGATCATCGCGTTTCCCCTTGCATGCGGCTAAGCGCGCCTTATTAAAACGTACGGTTGTTCTATTTGCCAGTATACCAGCGAACCGGGTGGTTCGTCGCGGAACGCACAACGCGCACGAATGTTGCGCACATGCGCGCAAAACCTTGCCGGCGCGCTGGCCGCAAGCGCCAAACACCGCTTGCGCCCGCCGCGCGCCCGCTATAAGGCGAAGCGGTCGCGAATCCCCCGACCAGCCGAGCTGCCTTCACCCGAACAAGACGCACCAGCCTGCTTGCGATGCCACTCCATCAGATACGCGACGCAGTCCATGCGGTTCGCCTGGCGCAGCAGCTCGATCTGCACGTCGAAGCGCGCGCCGTCAAACAGCCCCGCATCGGCAAGCGCGCGCACCATCGACACGTCGCCTTCGCGCGCAACGCGCACAAGCGCCTCGCGCCCAAACGAGCGCACCTCGTCCGCAAACGCCGCGCGATCGGAATCGCTTATGTCCACCGGGGCCGCAAGACGGTGCAGCAGCGCGCCCAACCGATCGGGAACGTTTTTGCCCGCCCGCAGCACTTCGTCATATTTCGCCAGGTCAAATGGGTCACAGCCTTCAGGTGCATCCTCACGAAAGCAACTGAGCAGCTGGTCGGCCGGCACGTGCACGCACACGCCCGTGTGCGCCAAGCGACACACGGCGAACTCGAAGCTGCCCGCGCCAACGCTGCGCAGCGTGCGCGGAAGCGCCACCGTCTCCAACGTGCGCGAGCAGAAGCAGTGCGCGCCGACGCGCTCAAGGCCTTCGGGCAGCACAAGCCTGCGCGTGCCCCGGCACTGGTTGCCGTCGCCGATAGCGCGCACCGATGCGGGAATCACCACGGTTTGCGGCGCGTAAGGCAACGCCCGGGCGGCAACAGAAGCAAGCGGCTTGCCCGCAACTTCCGCCGGAAGCTCCAGCAGACGGTTAGCAGCAGGGCGCGCAAGCGCGGCGGCCGAGGGCCCCTGCCCCACCGGCCCCAACCTGCCGCCCGACACCAAGCCGCCGCAATCGTTCGCTTCCGCGCGCGCGGCCGCTTCGTCGGCGTCCACAACGGCGGTCCCATCGGACGCCGAAGTTGCGCGGGCCTCAGCGGCAGCTCGGGCAAAGCGCTTCGAAGCCGACGTGGGAGCGGGCGGCCCGGCAACCAGCACCGCGTCCGGCCCTTCAAGGTCGAACCAGCATGCATCCCGATGCGCCGCAACAAGCCCGCATACGCGCACGCCACGCTTGCGAAGCCGCGCAGCCGCAGGCGCTTCATCAGGGCATATCCACAGCGCGTCGTCCCATTGCCGCGCTTTCACCTGAGTCAGCCCCTGCGAAGCGCGCACCACGTGCGGCGTGGCACACCCCTGGCAAAACGCGTATTCGCCAACGAACTTCACACCCTCGGGAAGCGCGCAATCCGCCGCATAGGGCGGCGCAAAGAACAGCAGGTGCTCCCCATCCGCGGAAAGCAAGCTGCCCCCGTCCGCGCGATAGCTGGCATTCCCGGCGCTGACCGAGTACGTGCGACGCTCAAGCGGAGGCGTGACGCCAAGCAAATCGCATGCCTGCTCGCCGCCCATGCTCACGGCCGCCCCTAAATGGATATGCCGACCCGGAAGCGCGGAAAACGCGCCTGCCCCGATACGGCGAACCGTGTCCGGCACCACGAGCACGTCAACGCCGATACCGCGCACCAACCGCCGCGCGAACGTCCCGGGCGCGATGCGCACGACGGGCTTTCCGTCCACAAACGACGGCAGCACAACAACAAGGCCCGTGGCCACCCCTGCTGCTTCTGCAAGTTTTCGCAGGTCAAACCCAACAAGCGCATAGCCTTCGTCCTCTTGCTGCACAGAGACGGCACACAAGTCCGCATCATGCTGCGGCACGGCAACGGCCGCCGCGCCGCCAACATCGTGCTGCGTTGCCGCCAACGCCAGCAGGTTCGCGCGGCGTGCATCGTCAACGCCCATACCCAGCGACCCAGCAGACAGCAAATCCCCGTCCGCCGACCCCGCAACCTCAGCAGCGCCCGACGCCGCCGCGCCCGTCCATTCGCGATACGGAAGCAGCTGCGGCGACCACACTTCGCCCACCGCAGCACGCCCAGGCCGCACCACGCACACGCCGTCAAGCTCAAGCGAAACCGGCGCCGCAAGCGCACGCCGCACCACATCTTCGGGCGTTTTGCCCCCTTCGGAAAACACCATCTTCGCCGATGCCGCCATCGCCGCACCCCCGCTCTTGAAACCGGTTTACCCTGTCAGTCGCCCATGCTACACTGCGACCGAAAGCGAAATCAAGCGCGAAGGGAGGGGACCGTGAGCGCGAACGCTACCGCACGACTTGCGCAAGAAGCGCTTGACCTCACGCGCAACAAGCTTCTTGCAAGCCTGCGTTTCTTAAACGCTGCGTTTTCCCAGGTCAAACCGCTTTCCATTCCCGGTCAAACGCTTGCAACCGATGGTACGTACTTGCGGTTCGACCCCACAGACATCGCGCAACGCTTCGTGGACAGCCCCGAAGACCTTGCGCGCGCCTATCTGCACGTCATGCTGCACAACGTATTTCTGCACCCGTTCCCCACGGCGGCCATGCATGCCGCCTGCTGGGACGCCGCGTGCGACATAGCCGTTGAAGCCGCCATCACGCAACTTGACCTGCCGAACACGCGCTCGGGCCGCACATCAGCGCAGGCTGCGGCCGTTGCGCGCCTGCAAGCCGCATGCCCGCACCTAACCGCGGAAGCAATCTACCGCACGCTTGTTGACCAGGAGCTTTCACCCGAAGCCTTAGCCGAGCTGCGCACCCCGTTCACCGTCGACGACCACGAGCCGTGGCACCGCATGGCCGCGCAAGAAGCGCAGCTGCGCGAAAAAGAACAGGGGCAGCGGCAAGAAAACGCCGAAACGCAGCCTGCAGCTCCCGCTTCGCAAGCAGGCAAAAACGGCACCGATGCGCCCCTGCCGCCCGAAGCGCGCAACGCTAAGCCGAACCACAAGGCGCACCGCGGCATGTCACTTGACGACATCACCGAAAAGCAGGCCCCCGAGCAGGCGCGCGGCGTTGCCGCAAACCGCTTCGCCAACACGGTGAACCTGGACCGCTCGCGCGAGCAGTGGAAAAACGCGGCGTACGAGATGGGCGTGCAGCTTGACTCCTACGTGAAGCTGTGGGGCGTGGAGGGGTCGAACCTTTCCATGAACCTGCGCGCCGTCACCCGCAAGCGGCGCGACTTCACCACGTTTCTGCGCAAGTTCGCCCACATGGGCGAGCATGTGCACGTCAACGACGACGAGTTCGATTACGTCTATTACTGCTACGGGCTTTCCCGTTACGGCAATCTGCCGCTTATCGAACCGCTTGAATACGTGGAGCAGCGCCGCATCAGGGATTTCGTCATAGCCATCGACACGTCGGCGTCCACGAAAGACGGCCTGGTCAGGCGTTTTCTTGAGCGCACGTACAGCGTTCTTGCCAATGAAACCAGCTTCTTTGCGCACATGAACGTGCACCTGGTGCAGTGCGACGCGGCCGTCACGGACGTCGCGCGCATCGAAAGCCTGGACGACTTGAACGACTATCTGAACGCGCTTGAGGTCAAAGGCCTTGGCGGCACGGATTTCCGCCCCGTGTTCGCGTACGTGCAAAACGCCATCGACCAGGGAGAATTCACGAACCTTGGCGGGTTGCTGTATTTCACCGACGGCCAAGGAACATACCCCGCCCACAAGCCCGCGTTCGATACCGCGTTTGTGTTCCCCGATGAGGAAACCGCCGATGCAAGCGCGCCCGTACCGCCGTGGGCCATGAAGGCCGTGTTGGACGACACGTTCTTAGAACAAGAGCCTGACCTGGCATAACGCCCCGCGCCATGCAACCGACAAGGAGCCACCATGGATATCAAACAAGCCAAACAGCAAATCAAGTACACCATGCAAGCGTATTTCGCAAAAGACGAGTTCGGCGGCTACGCCCTGCCGCCCCAACGCCAGCGCCCCGTGTTCCTGCTTGGCGCGCCGGGCATCGGCAAAACCGCCATCGTCGAGCAGATAGCCCAAGAGCTTGACGTGGGGTTCGTGGCCTACTCCATGACGCACCACACGCGCCAAAGCGCGCTGGGCCTGCCGTTCATCGTGCAAAAGCAGTACGGCGGCGAAACGTACGACGTATCCGAGTACACCATGAGCGAAATCATCGCCGCCGTGTACGACTCTATCGAGCAGACGGGGCACGCCGAGGGCATCCTGTTCCTTGACGAAATCAACTGCGTGTCCGAAACGCTCACGCCCGCCATGCTGCAGTTCTTGCAGTACAAAGTGTTCGGCCGCCACAAGGTGCCCGAGGGGTGGATCGTGGTGACCGCCGGCAACCCGCCCGAATACAACCGCACGGCGCGCGATTTCGACCTGGCAACGTGGGACCGTCTCAAGCGCATCGATGTTGAGCCCGACTACCAGGCATGGCGCGAATACGCCCTGGCCAGCGGCGTGCATCCCGCCGTCATCACATACCTTGACGTTGAGCAGGAGCACTTCTATCACCTTGAGACCACCGCGGACGGCAAGGAGTTCGTCACGGCACGCGGCTGGGACGACCTTTCCAGCGCCATCAAGCTGTACGAAGCTCAGGACCTGCCCGTCGACGATATCCTTATCGGGCAATACGTGCAGGCGCCCGAAATAGCCAAGCGCTTCGCCGTGTATTACGACCTGTTCACGAAATACCGTTCCGATTACCAAATCGACCGCATCCTTGCCGGCACGGCCGAGGCCGATGTTGCGCAGCGCGCGCAGGAGGCGCCGTTCGACGAACGGGTGTCGCTGGTGGGGCTGATTTCCGATGCGCTTTCGAACGCATTGCGCGAAGCGGTTCTGGAAGAGGGCGCTGTTGAGTTTACGCACCCCCGTCTTATGGGACTGCGCGATACGCTGGCCCAAAGCGAAACGAGCGATGCCACCGAGGCCGTGCGCGAGCTTGAAGCGAACATCCAGCAGCTTTTGCGCACCGACCGGGCAAGCGGTCTGCTTTCCGAGCAGAAATACCGTTCGTACGAGCGCGCGCTTGAGGTGCTTGAACGCGCGCAGCGCCTGGCCGCCAATGGAGGAACCCTCACGTTTGACCAGGTGAAAGAAGCGTTCGGAGCGTTGCTTGACAAGCTTGAGCAGCGCGTCAGCGAAGGCGAGCAGGCGCTTGACAACGCGCTTGCATTCGCCGAGCAGGCATTTGGCGAAGGCCAGGAGATGCTGCTGCTTATCACCGATCTGTCGGCAAACCGCTACAGCATGGCGTTCATCAACGCCCACGGCAACGAGCGGTTCTTCGCGCACAACGCGAACCTGCAGTTCGGCGACCGCGGCGCTGATTTGGCGCAGCGCATCAAGCAGACCGCGCTCGACGAAAGCTAGGCCGCCCGCGAAAAAGTGGGGCGCGACTGTTTCCAGCCGCGCCCCACTAGCCCCGCAACGCCCTATTCCGGACGCTCTTGCTCTTCGCCAAGTTTCAGCACGTCGGCCAGCGTCATGCTATCCATGTAGTCCGTGATGGCGTCTCCCATGCCGCGCCAGAATTCGCGCGCCTCGCACGCATCAACCCGTTCGCACACGGCTTCGTCGTCCAAGCAGCTTACGGGCATGCACGATCCTTCCGTTGCCCGCAGCACATCCCCAATGCAGATTTCGGCAGGCGGGCGTTCAAGGTAGTACCCGCCATTCACGCCGCGAATGCTTTTCAGCACGCCGCCGCGCACAAGCGCACCGCCAAGCTGCTCGAGATACTTCACCGACAAGCCCAGCCGTTCGGCGGACTGGCGCATGGTAACAAGCGCGCCGGCTTGCCCCTGCTTTGCAATGTCTATTATGAGACGGAGCGCATAGCGCCCACGAGTTGAAACCATCATACGTATCGATCCACCTTTATTGCCGTTCGTCGCCTTTGGACGAACCTGGATGCGCTTGCTCCGCGAGTACAAGGTCATTCCTTCACGGTGAATCCCTGCATATGGCGGTTGAGAATCTTGCTGTGCATTTTACTTATAATTATATAGTTAACTTATTGAAAGCGGGTCTGTAATAGTTCTGTCATTGAAAAGATGCGTTCAAGCGGCGTGAAATGGCTGTGAACGGCATCTGAAATCCCCGCGTCTATAGCGGCTGTAGAACGGTTGTAATTCATTGCGTTTGCTAGGATTATCTTATGGATAAAAAACGAAACAGCACTCCGGCAACACGCCGGCCAACAAACCAGCAGCATGCAGCGCGCAATCGACAAGCATCTTCGCGTGGACGCGCGAGCGCATCCCGCACGCGCACTGCGCCTACGCGTACGCGTGCACATCAGTCGAAGCCCTCGCTTCCGCGCATCCCGCTTGCAGTTGCAGCCCTTGTGGCACTTGCGGTTGTTACGGGAATTGCCACAACCACATTTCTGAGCCAGCCTGCTTCTAATGCCGAAGCCCCTAGCAGCTCATCACGCACTGCCTACGTCAGTCCCTACGACTTTTCCGGCCTTGCGCTTTCAGGCGACCGCATGACCTATACGGAAAACGGCGTGCAGAAATCACAGGTAGGCATCGATGTGTCCGAACTTCAGGGCTCCATCAATTGGCCAGCTGTGAAAAACGACGGCATCTCGTTTGCATTCTTGCGCGCAGGATATCGCGGCACCACCGAAGGCGGATTGTTCACCGACAGCATGTTCGAGGAAAATCTCAGCAACGCCGCTGCAGCCGGCCTGCAAGTTGGCACGTATTTCTACTCGCAGGCAACCAGCGTTGAAGAAGCGCAGCAGGAAGCCGACCTTGTCTTGAGCCTGCTGAACGGGCGCAACTTGGATTTGCCCATCGTGTTCGACCACGAGCAGGACACCACCACAGGTGCGCGCGGCAACAACGTCGACCGCGCCACGCTCACGGCCGCCGCAAGGGCATTTTGCGAACGCGTCGAGGCGGCCGGGTACACGTCGATGATTTACGGCAACAAAGTGGACATCGCCCGCCTTAACCTCAGCGATTTGGAAGGTCGCCTTGTGTGGTTCGCGGAATACAACGCAAACCAGCCTTCCGGGCAGTTCGATTTCGCACTGTGGCAATACACGAACAGCGGTAGCGTTTCCGGCATATCGACCCCCGTTGATCTGAACCTCAGATTCACCGACGCCTTGTGATGGTGTTTGCAAGTTGCAACACCGCCCCCGCAAGACTTGAAGCCAACTTCATGTGATACGGTGGCGAAAACAAGCCGCAAAGGAGATCGTTCATGCAAACACAGCTTTCGGCAACGCCGTTGTCGCCCGAACTTCAGCAGAAATACGATGCGCTCGCAAGCAACATCAAGCAGCTCGGGCACCTTGCCATCGCCTTTTCCGGCGGCGTCGATTCAACGCTGCTCCTCAAAGTTGCCCACGACGCGCTTGGCGAAAACGCCGTTGCCATCACGGCCCGCGCGCAGATGATTCCAACCCGCGAAGTGCAAGAAGCAAGCGACTTCTGCAACATCGAGCACATCCGTCACATTATCATGGACGTTGACGCCCTTGCCATCGATGGCTTTGCGGAAAACCCTGCCAACCGCTGCTACGTGTGCAAAACCGCCCTGTTCGGCTGCATCCTGCAAAAAGCTGCCAACCTGGGGTTTTCCCACGTTGCCGAAGGCACGAACACTAGCGACCTTGGCGACTATCGCCCCGGCCTTAAGGCGCTTGCCGAGCTGTCCGTTGAAAGCCCCTTGCTGAAAGCCGGCCTTTCCAAAGCCGACGTGCGCGAGCTTTCGCACGCGCTGGGCCTTCCCACCTGGAACAAGCCTTCCTACGCCTGCCTTGCAAGCCGCGTGCCCTACGGCGGCACCATCACCACCGAAAAGCTGTCCGCCATCGAAACCGCCGAAGACCTGCTCATCGAAGCCGGGTTCGCGCAGGTCCGCTGTCGCGCGCACGGTAAGCTCGCGCGCATTGAGGTACCGCCTGCTCAGCGCGTTGCGCTTATGGAAGCCTTCACCACCAGCGACCTTGCAGCGCGCATCCGCAGCGCAGGGTTCGACTACGTTTCCGTTGATGCCGAAGGCTACCAATCGGGCAGCCTGAATCGCGCGATCGAGTAACGCCAGCAACTACGCTGGAGCGCCCGCAAGCACACGCCTCTGCAAGCGCTCCAGCCCCCTAGGCCGCGACAGCCCAACGAACCCCGTCTCGCGGCAGCCATACCACGCCACGCATATCCACGCTTCGATCGAAGCAGTTGCGATGCAATCCGCCTGCAAATCACGACCGCCGCGAGCTACCATACGCAGCATTTTTGCGGTTGCCGAACGCGCTTCCCTTGCGCGCCGTTTTCTTCAGGTCCTTCAGCACGTCGGCTTCGCTTTCGCCTTCCACGCTTGCCCTGAGGCGCACCACCTCGTCACGCAAGCGCACCGCTTCCTCGAAGTTCATGTTGCGCGAGGCCTCGGCCATATCGTCTTCCATACTGGAAATAACGCGCAGCACCTCTTCGCGCGACAGCTCGGCAAGCTGCTTGTTCACCTCTTCAGAAGACACG
Organism: Senegalimassilia sp.; assembly: GCF_977052095.1. Classification (NCBI taxonomy): domain Bacteria; kingdom Bacillati; phylum Actinomycetota; class Coriobacteriia; order Coriobacteriales; family Coriobacteriaceae; genus Senegalimassilia; species Senegalimassilia sp. Next base: position 80,066 of record NZ_CDRSTZ010000001.1, on the reverse strand, counting down.
TCGCCCATTTCCCCATGCACATAGCTCATGATGTCGGTAACGGCCTTCGTCACCGTTTTCGGCGTGATACCATGCTCTTTGTTGTACGCCATCTGGATGCTGCGGCGGCGCCGGGTTTCGCTGATTGCCAGCTCCATGGAATCCGTTGTTTTATCGGCATACATGATGACCTGGCCTTTTGCGTTACGTGCTGCACGGCCAATCGTCTGGATAAGGCTGCGCTGGTTGCGCAAGAAGCCCTCTTTGTCGGCGTCTAGGATGGCCACAAGCGTGACCTCGGGCAAGTCAAGGCCTTCACGCAGCAAGTTGATGCCCACCAGCACATCGAATTTGCCCAAGCGCAAATCACGCAAAATGTCGACGCGTTCAAGCGTGCCGATATCGCTATGCATATAGCGCGCGCGGATGCCCCGGTCGAGCAAATGGTCTGTCAAATCCTCGGCCATCTTCTTCGTAAGCGTAGTAATCAGCACGCGTTCGCTACGGTCAGCGCGCTCCTTCGCCTCGTCGACGATGTCATCGATTTGGCTGGCACTGCCGCGCACGATGATTTCAGGGTCAAGCAGGCCGGTAGGACGAATGATCTGCTCAACACGCTGCTGGCTCACCTTCAGCTCGTAGTCGCCTGGCGTGGCCGAAACGTACACGAACTGCGGAATGCGCTCCTCGAACTCATCGAAGCGCAGCGGACGGTTGTCCAAGCAGCTTGGCAAGCGGAACCCGTGCTCGGTAAGCGTGATCTTGCGGCTGCGGTCGCCTTCGTGCATGCCGCGAATCTGCGGCACCGTCACATGGCTTTCATCGATGATGCACAGGAAGTCTTTCGGGAAGTAATCGATAAGCGTGTACGGCGGCTCGCCCGGCTCACGCCCATCAAGATGGCGCGAATAGTTCTCGATGCCGCTGCAAAACCCCATAGTTTCCAGCATCTCAAGGTCGTAGTTCACGCGCATTTCCAAACGCTGCGCTTCAAGCAGCTTGCCTTCGTCTTTAAACTGCTGCAGGCGTTCGCGCAACTCTTCTTGAATGGTTTTGATGGCGTGCTCCATCTTCGGGCGCGCCGTGACGTAATGCGACGCCGGCCACACCGGCAACGCCTCGAAGCTTTGCAGCACCTCGCCCGTGACGTTGTCTATTTCGGCGATCTCCTCGATTTCGTCGCCCCAAAACTCAACGCGTATGGGATTGTCGGCATAAGGAGGAAACACATCGAGGTTGTCTCCGCGCACGCGGAACGTACCGCGCTTCAGCTCATAGTCGTTGCGATCGTACTGGATGTCAATAAGGTCATGAATAACCTGGTCGCGGTCCATTTCCTTTTGCTTGTCCAGAAACACCGCCATGCCCGCATAGTCCATAGGGCTGCCAATGCCGTATATGCAGCTGACCGAAGCCACCACGATGACGTCGCGGCGCGACAACAACGCGCTTGTTGCCGCATGGCGCAGCTTTTCCACCTCTTCGTTGATAGACGCGTCTTTCTCGATGAACGTGTCCGACGACGGCACATACGCCTCAGGCTGGTAATAGTCGTAGTACGAAACGAAGTACACCACCGCGTTGTCGGGGAAAAATTCCTTGAGCTCGCTTGCCAACTGCGCCGCTAAGGTTTTGTTCGGCGCCATGACCAGCGTGGGCTTCTGCACGGCCTCGATGGTTTTCGCCATGGTGAACGTTTTTCCCGACCCCGTCACGCCCAGCAGCGTTTGATAGCGCAAGCCCTCTTCGATGCCCGACGCCAGCTTTTGTATGGCCTGCGGCTGGTCGCCCGACGGCTCGTACGGACTAACCACGTGAAACGGCGTGTTGGCAAGCCGCACTTCCGGCAGTTTACCTTCCATTTCAACGCCTTCGATGTTCCTGAGATGACTGGACATACGCACCCTACCTTGCATTCGGTTTAGGTCTTGCAGTCTAGCATGTCGCCAAGAAAAGAACAAGTGTACGTTTTTGCAACTAAAAAGAAAGGCCGCCTTAGCAGCCTTTCTCGTTTTTCCAACGAAGCGCTAGTCCAACGTTTTAGCGTATTCCGTCCACCACGCGATAACTTTCTCGCGCAGCTGCTCGGGCGTGCCGTCGTTGTTGAACACCACATCGGCCTGCTCGATGCGCTCGGCATCGCTGATCTGGCGCGCAATGCGGTTGCGTACGTCCGTCTCGTCCCAACCAGATTTCACAGCGCGCTCGATGCGCGCGTCAAGCGGCGCAAGCACCGCAATAACCACGTCGGCGCCATTGGCCATGGACGTTTGGCGGTTCTTGAACACGGAGTATTCCACCACCACGGCCTTGTTGCCTTCGCGCTCCAGCTCGTCAAGCTGATCGGTGAACGACTCCTCAATGCGCGGCATGGAAATGCGGTTGAGCTTGCGCGTTTCCGCCGGCGTGGTGAACGCCTTCGCCGCAACCTTCGAGCGAACGACGCGCCCATCAGGGCCCAAGATATCCGCGCCGAAAGCCTCGACCAAGTCGTCCTTCACCGTATCCCACTCAAGGACATCATGCCCAACTTTGTCAAGATCGATAAACGGAACGCCCTGCTCGGCCAGCACCTTGCGAGCCGTGGACTTGCCAGAACCCATGCCGCCGATAATGAACAGCTTTTTCATGCCCATGCCTTGCCTCCTTCACTTGCACCATCACGTTTCCATGATACACGTAAACCGTGCCCGACAGTCCGGGTGCAAGCAACCATTTGACAACAGGCGCGGTGGGCGGCGCTGGTATACTGAGGGCTATGCTGCAAATTTGGGAGAGCAGCAAATGAGAAGGGATCGAACATGCCGGAAACGCCGGCCACCAGGCACTACGGGAACCGCACGCACGTTGGTTCCGCACACGAAGCTCAGCAAGCTCAGCAATGCTCATACTCCGCTCGCACCGCCGGCAACGACGCATCTCGCCACGCTCACTCGCAGCATAGCGCCACACGTCCAGCCGCTTCGACAAACCATTCGCGTACCGCAAGCGCTCACACGCGCACGGCATCTGCGACTGGCACAAACGCACATGCATGCACCCATGCCTCGGAACGCGCCCAAACTCCTTCCGCCAACCGTAAGCGCGGCGCGCAACCCGCTCCCAAGAAGAAGTCACGCTACATTCCCGCGCTCGACGGCCTGCGCGCGCTTGCCGTGCTCGGCGTCATCGCGTATCACATGGGCATGGCATGGGCACCCGGTGGCCTGCTTGGCGTCACGGTGTTCTTCGTCTTGTCCGGCTACCTTATTACCAGCCTTCTGCTAATCGAATGGGACAACACCGGCACCATCAACCTGCCGCAGTTTTGGCTGCGGCGCGTAAAACGCCTGTTCCCAGCCATCGCGTTCGTCATTATTTGCGTGGCCGCGCTGTGCACCATCTTCGACCACAGCTTGCTTACCAAGCTGCGCGAGGACATGTGGGCCGCGCTGTGCTGGGTGACGAACTGGTGGTACATCCTGCGCGACGTGTCGTACTTCGATGCGTTGGGCGCGCCAAGCCCCGTCACGCACTTCTGGTCGCTGGCCATCGAGGAGCAGTTCTACGTCGTGTGGCCCGTGATGCTGATTCTGGCCCACAAGTTCGGCGTGAAGCGCAGCCACATGCGCAACGCCACGCTGGTGCTGGTGCTGGCTTCAGCACTTGAGATGGCGCTGCTGTTCAACCCCGATGCCGACCCCTCGCGCGTGTACTACGGCACCGACACGCGCGCGTTTAGCCTGCTCATCGGCGCATGGCTTGCCTTCGTGTGGCCCTCTAACCTGCTGGGCGCCAATAACGAGGTGCAGCTTGACCGCAACGTGCGCATCGCCCTTGACGCCGTGGGCGGCATCGCGCTTATCGGGCTGATTGCCATGATGGGCTGCATCGAGGGCACGTCGGCCATCATGTATCGCGGCGGCATTCTGCTGGCATCCATCATCACCATGGTAATCATCGCCGTTATCGTGCATCCGTCGTCCATCCTGGGCAAGGTGTTCTCCGCGAAGCCCCTAGTGTGGATCGGCCTGCGTTCGTACGGCATCTACCTGTGGCACTATCCCCTGTTGCTGCTGATGAACCCGCGCAGCAACATCGCCGACACTCCTTGGTGGATGTACCTGGTGGAGCTTGCCGTTATGTTCGCCTGCGCGGCGTTTTCCTACAAGTTCGTGGAAGACCCCATTCGCCACGGCTCCATTGGCGCGTTCGTGGGCCGCGTGCGCTCGGGCGAGGTGTACCTGGCCGACTGGCTGCGCGATCACGCCATCCCCACCGCCGCAGCCGCAGCCGTTACGCTCGTATGCGTTGGCGGACTTATCTTCGTGCCGAACACGTCGGCTCTTGAAGGCGGCGACTTGCTGAAGGACGAAAGCGCTCACGTTGCCGGCGTTCCCGCTGCAAACGATGCCGCCACCGCCGAGAAAGCCAAGCTTGACGTGCTGATGATCGGCGATTCCGTTTCCGTGCGCGCCATTCCGAACTTCACGGAAACGTTCCCCTACGGCGCCATCGACGCCGCCGTGAACCGTCAGCTTACCGTGGGTGAAGACGTGTACCGCTCCTATGCCGAACAGGGCATCGTCGGCGATATTGTCGTATTCGCGCTGGGTACAAACGGCCAGGTAACCGATGAACAGCTTGACGATTTGCTGGGCGAAGTGGGCACCGATAAGCACGTGTTCTTCGTGAACACGCGCAGTCCGCAAACTTGGATGGCCGAAACGAACGCCGCGCTTGAACGCGCAGCTGACCGTTACGGCAACGTGCAAGTTATCGACTGGTACAGCGCCAGCGCGCCGCACGGCGACTGGTTCGACGGCGACGGCACCCATCTGTCCCAAGACGGTGCCCAAGCCTACATCGACCTGGTGCACGACGCCATTGCCAACTTGCTTCCCGAGCACAAGCCCAACGACGAGGTAGCGAAAATCGAAACGCCCTACGAGCAGGCAACGAACGCCGCCATCAGCGCCCAAGAGTCCGCCGCACGCACGCTCGCCAACAACCTAGCCAACACCCTTGGGGAACAGCCCGATCAAAACTAGCCGGCGTTACCGCATTATTGCGAAGGGCCCGAAACGATGTCGCATCGTTTCGGGCCCTTCGTTTTTACGGTCGATACCGACATTTCAGGAACGGAAAGCGCCAAGGCCACGCCTTTCGCTGCAAATGCCCCCGCAATAACTTCCCTACCCGTTCTCAGCAAAGCGACAGCCCTGAATCCGTACGTTGAACTCGCACCATGCCGCCGACTCTTTCGTGCCCCGATACAATACGAGCCCCCGGTAACAACCGGGGGCTCGTTCGCTGTTAAGCGGAAGCTTGAACGCTAACGTTCAAGTTATTCAGCCTTGGCCTCAGCGGGCTTGTCAGCCTTCTTCTCGCGCTTCTTGGCCGGCTTCTCCTCAGCCTGGATGGACTCGTCCACGGGGATCTCGAAGCCCATCTCAGCAGCAGCAGCCTTCATGGACAGGCTGATGCGACGACGATCGGGGTTGATCTCCATGACCTTGACCTTCACCATGTCGCCAGGCTTGACAACCTGAGCAGGCGTGTCGATGTGGCGCATAGCCATCTCGGAGATGTGCACCAGGCCCTCGATGGACTGGCCCAGCTCGACGAAGGCGCCGAACGGAACGGTCTTGGTGACCTTGCCGTCAACGATGGAGCCAACCGGATAGCTCTCGACGAGCTTGATCCACGGATCCTCGGTGGTCTGCTTCAGGCCCAGGGAGATGCGCTCACGCTGCAGGTCGACGTCCAGGACCTCAACCTCAACCTCGTCGCCAACCTTGACGACCTCGGACGGATGGTTGACGTGGTTCCAGGACAGCTCGGAGATGTGGACCAGACCGTCGATGCCGCCCAGGTCAACGAAGGCGCCGAAGTCGACGATGCTGGAAACCGTGCCCTTGAGGCGCATGCCCTTGGACAGCTTGGAGAGAATCTCGGCGCGCTCGTTCTTGCGGCCTTCCTCAAGCAGCACGCGGCGGGACAGAACAACGTTGTTGCGGTTGCGGTCCATCTCGATGACGCGAGCCTCGATCTCGGTGTGCAGGTACATGTCCAGGTCCTTGACGCGACGCAGGTCGACCAAAGACGCAGGCAGGAAGCCGCGCAGGCCGATGTCCAGGATCAGGCCGCCCTTGACAACCTCGATAACCTCGCCGGTGACGGTCTCGCCAGCCTTGAACTTCTCCTCGACGCTGATCCAAGCACGCTCGTACTCGGCACGCTTCTTGGAGAGGATCAGACGGCCGTCCTTGTCCTCCTTCTGCAGAACGAGAGCCTCGATGGGCTCGCCCAGGCTGACGATCTCAGACGGATCGGCATCCTTGCGGATGGACAGCTCGCGGACGGGCACAACGCCCTCGGACTTAAATCCGATGTCCACCAGCACCTCGTCATGCTCGATCTTAACGACCGTGCCGTTGACCAGGTCGCCCTCGTCGAACTCGGTCAGCGTGCCGTCGATCATCTGGTTCATCTGATCGTCGGAGATGTCCTCGAAGTCGATGACAGACGTGTTCTTAATGTCGGTCAAAACGGACCCCTTCCATACTTTGCCGGGGACCCTTCGTCATGAATGATTGCTACATTAACCATGTTCGCTTGCAGGGGGTATTCCCTTTTAGCAGTGCAACAAACATGTCTCGGGGGCCTACATTACCAATGCTTACGGGACCTTCCCATAAGCCAATTGAGTATACCATGCGAAGACCGCGCTGCCCCCGTGATTTTGCGATGCACGATTTCTTCGCGGAACGCCAACGGGGCATCAAGCGCTAGCAGTCAGCTTCACCGTTTGCACACTGGGGACAAATGCCGGAAAAGGCCAGGTCGAAGCCGGTTACCTGGAACCCATAGTCCTTGGTGATGCGCGCGAAGGGGTCTATGCCCTCCGTTTCAATATCGAACACGCCGCCGCACTGTTCGCACTTCGCGTGAAAATGGTTGTCGCAACGAAAATCGTAGCGATCCGCGGCATTCGGAACGGGAATGCGCAGCACTTCCCCGCGGTCGGACAGCACGCCAAGGTTGCGATACACCGTAGCACGCGACACGTTCGGGTTCTGCTGATGCACCGCTTCGTAGATTTCCGCCGACGTAGGATGGTTGTGCAGCGAGCGAACCGCATCGAGCACAAGTGCCCGCTGCTTGGTGTTGCGCGTGCCAACCGTTTCGCAAGCCGCTGCGCTGGCCTGTGCCATGCCGTCCTCCTGTCCATCGTGATTACTATTAGTAGTATATCTCATTAAGATGTATAAACTATGATGACGTCGATGCGCGAACGCGACGCCGCAAACCCCAAGCACCCCCGTAACGACAAGAGGCCTGCTTCCCTTTCGGAAAGCAGGCCTCTTTCTAGCTGCGAATATTTCGTTGCGGCGTTATACCGCGGCGTCTCCGCGCTCGCCGGTGCGGATGCGCACCACCTCGTCGACCGGGAAGACGAAGATCTTGCCGTCGCCGACGTTGCCGGTGCGCGCCGTGTTCGTAATCACGTCGATAAGCGCGTCAACCTGGGCGTCATCGCAGATGATCTCGAACTTCACCTTCGGCACCATGTTCAGCAGCACCTCGGTGCCGCGGTAGTATTCCTTCCAGCCGTGCTGACTGCCGCAGCCTTGCACCTGCGAGATGGTCATGCCGGAAACTTTCGCTGCGAACAGCGCTTCTTTCAGCGGCTCGAGCTTTTCGGGACGCACGATGGCGGTGATTTTCTTCATTGCTTGCTCCTTTCAAACGCTCGCTGCCAGCTTAATCCAAGCCGATGTAGGCCGGGTATGCGGACTCGCCATGGGCCGCGATGTCAAGGCCTTGCGCTTCCTCTTCCTCGCTAACGCGCAGGTTGCCCTTGAACAGCGCCTTCACGATGAACGCGATCACCAGGTCAAGCACGCCCACGAACACGATGGTGATGGCGATGCCGGCGATTTGGCTGCACAGCAGGCTGACGTCGCCCGTGTACAGAAGGCCGCCGAAGTCGGTCCAGGACAGCTCGGGCACGCAGAAGATGCCGGTACAGATGCCGCCCACAACACCGCCGACCGCATGGCACCCGAACGCGTCAAGCGCATCGTCGTAACCGATCTTCGCCTTGCAGAACGAGATGGCGAAGTAGCAGATGGGGGAAACAATCAGGCCCATGACCAGCGCCGCCCAAGGCTCGACGAAGCCAGCTGCCGGCGTGATGACAACCAGGCCAGCCACCAGACCCGTTGCAGCGCCGACCAGCGTGGGCTTGCCCACCTTCACGCGCTCCACAATCATCCAGGAAACCAGCGCCGCGCCCGATGCCACCACGGTGTTGATAAGCGCCAGGCCGGCAACGCCGTCGGCAGCGAACTGAGAGCCGGCGTTGAAGCCGAACCAGCCGAACCACAGAAGCGCTGCGCCCAAAGCCACAAACGGAACGTTATGCGGACGGTAGCTCATCATGCCGAAGCCCTTGCGCTTGCCCAGAATCAGGCACAGGATCAGGCCCGTCAAGCCAGAGGAGATGTGCACAACATCGCCGCCGGCGAAGTCAAGCGCGCCGATGGTGTCGCCGATCAGGCTGCCGTCACCGCCCCACACCATATGAGCCAACGGCGGATACACCACGATGGTCCAAATGGCCACGAACGCGCACACAGCGCCGAACTTCATACGGCCGGCAAGCGAGCCGGTGATGATGGCGGTGGTGATCATGCAGAACGCCATCTGGAACACGAAGTCGATGATGGACGGGTAAACCGCGTCTTCGGGAACTGCTTCCGCCTCAGCAAGCATATCGCTGGTGCCGTTCAGGAAGCCAAGCTGATCAAAGCCCCCGAAAAAAGGGATCGAACCGTCTCCGCCGTACGCGAACGACCAACCGCAGATCGTCCAAGTGATGGCAACAATGCCGATGACGCCAAACACCATGACCATCGTGTTCACCACGTTCTTGCGGCGCGACAAGCCACCGTAGAAGAACGCGAGTCCGGGCGTCATCAACAGGACGAGCATGGCGCACACAAGCATGAACGCCGTTGAACCTGTGTCAAACATCGTGATACCTCCTTCTTTCCTTTGTGCCCGCCATTGGGGCACCCGCATTTGACAAGGTTCATGGTGCCACTGTTTGACCTGGCCTTTTTCCCGCAAATGCATTGTTAACGCGCTGGGAAACGCTTTGTAACGCGCCCGAGACGCCGGTGTTACAATGTGGAAACAGACCAAATCGATGTCGAGGGGATTGCTCATGGACGTGCGTTTCGTACCCGTTGAAACCGCTGAGGACCAAGAAGCGCTGGCGAAGCTAGCCGGTGAGATTTGGCACGAATACTGGCCCGCGCTTATCGGGGCTGCGCAAACGGATTACATGGTGGAGCAGTTCCAAAACCTTGAAGCCATCAAGCGCGACATGGCCGAAAACGCCTACGAATACTGGTTCGTCGTCGACGAAGCCGGCAAAACCGTGGGCTACACCGGTGGCCATGAGGAGCCGGAAACCAGCCGCTACTTCATCTCGAAGATCTACCTGCTGACCGAAGAGCGCGGCAAGCACTACGCTTCGAAGATCATCGAGTTCTACGTGGAGCTGTGCCACTCGCGCGATTTGCACGCCATGTACCTGACGGTGAACAAACACAACGAGCTGGGTGTGCGCTGCTATTTGGGCAAGGGTTTCGTCACCATCGAGTCCGTGGAAACCGACATCGGCAACGGCTTTGTCATGGACGACTACGTGATGGAGAAGGAAGCGTAAGGAAACCTCCCGAGCACGCCTCGCAGGAAATCACCCGGCAGCTCGCACGAACTGCCGGGTGATTTTGTTTGGAGAACCGCCGCGCAAGAAGTCGGCCTCAAGGACGCAATGGCCTTGCGATTGCCCTGCTCACCTTGACGCGCGTGCATGATAACGCTCGAGATACCGGGCAGGACCTTCGACAAAGCATGACGAAAGATTCTACGTGAGCACGGCGCCATCATGCGTGAAGCACAAAGAAGGCGAGGCTTATCCGGCCTCGCCTTCTTATATTCCTACTGTTCGGCGCCTTTTGTTTAGCCGCTATAAGCCGCTAGGTCAACTGCTGGTAGCGGTCCTTTACGCTGGTGGCAATGCCTTCGGCGTCAAGACCCTGCTCGTGCAGCAGCTGGCCAACGCCGCCTTGCGTGACGAACGCATCGGAAATGCCCAGGTTCAGAGCGGGCGTATGCAGGCCCATGCAAGCCATCTCGCCCAACACGCCCTCGCCAGCGCCGCCGGCAATAACACCTTCCTCGACGGTAACCACCAGCTTCGTGCCCGCCGCTTCGCGAATGGCATCCGCATCAAGCGGCTTCACCCAGCGCATGTCCACCACGCGCACGCTGATGCCCTGCTGCTCCAGCGCCTCTGCGGCCTTGCAAGCGTAGCCAACCATGCGGCCAAACGCCAAAAGAGCAACGTCGTCGCCTTCGCGTACCATGCGCGCCTTGCCCTCCGGCAGCACTTCCGGCACTTCAGGCAGCGGCACGCCCTCCGCTTCCCCGCGCGGGTAGCGAATGGCGAACGGGCCGCCCATGGCAAGCGCCGTATGCAGGCCATGCACCAGCTCAGCCTCGTTCGAGGGGGCCAGCACGCGCATGTTCGGCACCATGCGGGCATACACCAAGTCGAACACGCCATGGTGCGTGGGGCCGTCGGCGCCCACGATGCCGGCGCGATCGATGGCGAACACCACGTCAAGCTTCGGCAGCGCCACGTTGATGATCATCTGGTCGATGGCGCGCTGCATGAACGTGGAGTACAGCGCAACAACGGGTTTCTTGCCGCCCGCGGCCAAACCACCGGCAAACCCCACGGCGTGTTCTTCGGAAATGCCCGTGTCCACGAAGCGCTTCGGGAACTTCTCGGCGAACGCATCAAGCCCCGTGCCGCCCTTCATCGCTGCCGTGATGGCCACGATATCCTGGTTCGTTTCCGCTTCTTTCACCAGCGCGGAGCCGAACACGTTCGTGTACTTCGGCGCTGAGGGCTTGTCGGACTTGATAACCTCGCCCGTGGCAATGTTGTACGGCCCGATGCCGTGGAACTTCTCGGGGTTGCGCACGGCAGGCATGTAGCCTTCGCCCTTGCGCGTGACCACATGCATGAGCACCGGCCCATTTGCCGCCAGCACCGCGCGCAGCGTCTCACGCAGCTGAGCGATGTTGTGGCCGTCAACCGGCGCCGTGCACACAATGCCCAGCTGCTCGAAAATCATGGAATGCGGAATGACGAACTGCTTCATCGATTCCTTCATGTTGCGGCCGAAGCTGGTCAGCGCCTTGCCAACCGGGCCCGAGCTTTCCAGATGCTCCTGCATAGTGTCGCGCGCCTGGCGGTACTGCGACGAAGCGCGCATGTACCCAAGATGCTTCATAAGCGCACCGACGTTGTGCGAGATGGACATCTCGTTGTCGTTCAAGATGATGACCATGGGCGTTTGCGCCTGGCCGATGTTGTTCAGGGCCTCAAACGCCATGCCACCCGAAAGCGCCGCGTCGCCGATAAGGGCAACAACCTTGTTGTCTGCGCCCGAAAGATCGCGAGCCTCGGCCAAGCCAAGGGCCACGGAAAGCGAATCGGAAGCGTGGCCGGAATAATGCACGTCGTACGGGCTTTCGGACGGTTTCGGAAAACCCGACATGCCGCCGTACGTGCGCAGCGTGGGGAAATCCTTCAGTCGGCCCGTAACCAGTTTATGCGCATACGCCTGATGCCCCACGTCGAACACAATCTTGTCCTTCGGGCAATCAAGCAGGCTGTGCAGCGCAAGGATGATCTCCACAGCGCCAAGCGACGAAGCCACATGACCGCCCGTTTTCGACGTGACGGAAACGATCTCTTGGCGAATTTCGCTTGCAAGTATGGAGAGCTCCTCGTTGGAGAGGAGCTTTAAGTCAGCAGGTGATGAAATTATGTCCAGAATGCGATTATCGCTCATGCAACGCCTTTCATTCCTGATCAGGGTTTTCGGCATCGGTTGCAGCGGCCGATGCCTGCCCCGCCGCATCTGCGGGCTGCGCCGAGCCCTCTTGCACGCCGTCCTCTTCGGCCAACGCCTGCTCGCAACGACGCTCGTCGATGCCCTGCTCCAGCAAATCGCTTGCGCGCAGCCCCAGGCCAACGGCTTCCTCGTACAGCGAGAGCGCCTGGTCAAGCGGAAGATCGTCGTTGCTTACCGCATCGACGATCTCAGCCAGACGCCCTTTGACCGATTCGAACGACTCGTAAGACTCGTACGCCACGAACGCACCCGCTTACAGCACGAGCGGCTGCGCCGGGTCGTCGCCGCGCGGCGCGGAAGCCTCGGCGTCGACGTCTTTGGCAATGCGGCCCAAAACGCCGTTCACGAAACGCGGGGACTCGTCTTCGCCGCCGAAGTCCTTCGCCAGCTCAACGGCCTCGTTGATGGCGACGCTGGTGGGAACGTCTTCCACGAACAGGATCTCGTACGTGGCAATGCGCAGGATGGAGCGGTCCACGATGGGCATGCGCCCCAGCGACCAGTTCTCGGCAGCAGCCTTCAGGTTGCCGTCAATGGCGATGCGGTTGTTCTCAACGCCGCGCACCAAATCAAGCGCATAGTCGGTCAGCGTTCCCTCTTCAGAGGGAAACGTGCCTTCCGCAACCACCTCAGCTGCGGTTATGCCCTTGATTTCAGCGGTGTACAGAACCTGCAGCGCCACGCGGCGTGCCGTCGTGCGCTCGTGTCGTTTCATTGCCATATGCGATAAATCCCCTGTGCCTCTTCTTTTCTCTTACTTGTTGAACTGGATGCCGTCGATGTACACGTCAACCGATTCAACCGTTGCGCCAACCTGGCTTGCCACGGCATCGACCACGGACTGGCGCACCGCCGCCGCCACGTCGGGCAGCACGTGCCCATAGTATACGTCTATGCGCACGGAAATCTGCAGCGCGTCATCTTCGCCCGGCGCCACCTGAATGCCTGCCGTAGCGGGCTTGCTGCCAAGCGCAGCGCGGATGCCGCGGTTCGCAGCAGAAGCGCCACCAACGCTTGCAACGCCGTCGACTTCGGCAACGGCAATGGAAACGATGGTTTCGACGACACCCGGCGCAAGCGCCATACCGTCAACGTTCAAATCGCTCATAGCACATCTCCCATCTGGGTTTCGATGAAGTCGGTAGTGGCTTCACCTGCGCAGAACACTTCGTTGTCCAGCACGCGACGATGGAACGGCAGCGTAGTTTGAATGCCCTCGATGACGAACTCATCCAAAGCACGGCGACCGCGCGCCAGGCATTCCTCGCGGTCCTGACCGGACACGATAAGCTTAGCAACCATGGAGTCGTAGTACGGGCTGATTTTCGAACCCGAGTGCACGTATGCCTCAACGCGCACGCCCGGGCCCGCGGGAGGCTCGAAGCGCGTGATGGTGCCAGGGCACGGACGGAAGCCGTGCTCGGGGTCCTCGGCGTTGATGCGGAACTCCATGGCGTGGCCAAACGGCGTGAACGGAGCGCGGGAAGCGCAGCTCATAGGCTCACCGGAGGCGATGCGCAGCTGCTCTTTGATGATATCCGTGCCCGTGATCTGTTCGGACACCGGATGCTCCACCTGCACGCGCGTGTTCATTTCCATGAAGTAGAACTTGCCCGTGGTATCAAGCAGAAACTCGATGGTACCCGCGTTGCGGTAATCGACCGCGCGGACAGCCTTGATGGCGGCAACGCCCATGGCGCGGCGCAGCTCATCGGTCAGCGCCGGCGAGGGGGCTTCCTCGATAAGCTTCTGGTGGCGACGCTGCACAGAGCAGTCGCGCTCGCACAGGGCAACGTTGTTGCCGAAGTCACCTCGACGTGGCGCGGACGCAGCACGAGCTTCTCCAGGTACACCTCGTCGTTGCCGAATGCCGCGCCGGCCTCGGCGCGGGCGGCCTTGTAGTGCGACTCAAGCTCAGCGGGGTCGTGAACCTCGCGCATGCCCTTGCCGCCGCCGCCGGCCGTTGCCTTGATGAGCACGGGATAGCCCACGCGCTCGGCGAACTGACGTGCTTCCTCGACGGTGTCGATGCAGCCATCGGAGCCGGGCACGGTGGGAACGCCGCACGCCTTCATGGTTTCACGCGCAGAGGACTTGTCACCCATGCGCTCGATGCACTCGGCCGACGGGCCGATGAACACGATGTCGTTGTCGACGCACGCGCGGGCAAAGTCGGCGTTTTCGGCCAAAAAGCCGTAGCCGGGGTGAATGGCCTCGGCGCCGGTGATGCGGGCCGCCTCGATGATGTTGGACATAACCAGGTAGCTTTTCGCCGCCTGAGCAGGGCCGATGCACACCTTCTCATCCGCGTACTGCACGGGGTAGGTGTTCTCGTCCTCCGCGGAGTAGACCGCAACGGTTTTCACGCCCAGCTCTTTGCAGGCGCGCATGACGCGCAGGGCCACTTCGCCGCGATTGGCAATGAGTACTTTCTTGAACATACTACTGCTCCGAGATGGGCGTGGTGGAGTGGGGCTCGATGTAGAACAGCACGGTACCGAACTCGACCGGATCGGCATCCTTCACGCAAATCTCGCGCACGGTGCCCATTTCCTCGGCCGTGATCTCGTTCATAAGCTTCATAGCCTCGACGATGCACAGCGTTTGGTTGGCGGCAACCTCGTCGCCCACCTTCACGAACGCCGGCTCGCCCGGAGCAGGAGCCGCGTAGAACGTGCCGACCATGGGAGCCTTCACGGCATACCAGTTGGCAGGACGCTCGGGCTCGGCGGCAGCGGGTGCCGCCGGAGCAGCTGCAGGTGCGGCAGCAGCGGCAACGGCAGGAGCCGCAGCGGCGGCCGGAGCGGCTGTAGGAGCTGCACCCGGCATGCGCACGGCGATGCGCGTGCCCTCTTCCTCAACTACGATTTCGCCGACGCCGCTTTCCTCGGCAACGCGAACCAGCTCGCGAATCTGGTTGATATCCACGTAATCGTCCTCCTTGGTATTGCTCGACTCTTCCTGCATAAGGAAGTCGACTCTCTCGGATGCACGGTGCTTGCTCAAGAACGTGCGCGCCTCGTTCGGGAACAGCGCGTACATGAGCACGTCCTCTTCGCTTTGCGCCAAATCGCCGATTTCCTCGGCAACCTCGTCGTAAGTGGTGGTGACCAGGCTTGACGGCGCAACGTCGTCGGGCAGCACCTGCGAATTGCCCGCGACTTTCTTCATGATCTCAGAATCGATGCGGCCCGGCGCCTTGCCGTAGTAGCCGCAGATGTAGTCCTTCATTTCCTTGGATACAACGCCCCAGCGCTTGCCGGTAAGCACGTTGAACACAGCCTGCGTGCCGACGATCTGCGACATGGGTGTAACAAGCGGCGGATAGCCGACCTCGGCGCGTACGCGCGGGATTTCCTTCATGACCTCGGGCAGGCGGTCGGAGGCGTTCTGCACCTCAAGCTGGCTCATGAGGTTCGACATCATGCCGCCGGGCACCTGGTGCGAGTACACCTGCATATGGATAAGCGAGGACACGCCGCGCTTGTAGTGGCTGCGCTTGCGCACTTCCTCCCAGTATTCGGCGATTTCGAACAGCAGGTTGAGGTCAAGCCCCGTGTCGTAGCGGCTTTCCTGCAGCGCCGCCACCAACATCTCGACGGCGGGCTGGGAGTTGCCGAAGGCCAGCGGCGCGGACGCGGTATCGACGATGGACACGCCCGCCTCGGCAGCCTTGATGTAGTTTGCCGGAGCCATGCCGCCAACATAGTGGCAGTGCAGATGCACCGGCAGGCCGATTTCGGCATTCAGCGCCTTGACGATGCGCTCGGCGCGGTACGGCGTCATAAGGCCGGCCATGTCCTTCACGCAGATGGAGTCGGCGCCCAGCTCCTTGAGCTGTTGCGCGTACTCCAGATAGCTGTCAAGCGTATGAACAGGGGAAATAGTGTAAGAGATTGCACCCTCGAAATGGCCGCCGCACTCGTTGACCGCCTCGGCGGTGTCCACGACGTTGCGGATGTCGTTCAGCGCGTCGAACACGCGGAACACGTGCACGCCGTTGCGCTTCGACGCCTTGATGAAGCGATTCACAATCTCGCGAGAATAATGCTTATAGCCAACCAGGTTCTGGCCGCGCGTGAGCATGGACAACGGCGTGTTCGGCGTTGCCGCGTTGATGGAGCGCAGGCGGTCCCAGGGATTCTCATCCAAGAAACGCATGCATGAGTCGAACGTTGCGCCGCCCCATGCCTCGATTGCCCAGTATCCGACGCGGTCCATCTTTGGCAGGATCGGCAGCATGTCGCCGATGCTCATGCGCGTCGCCCACAGGCTCTGCTGGCCGTCACGGATGGTGGTATCCATGATCTGAAGCCTTGGCATGAACTCGCACCCCCTTCGTTATCAAGTGGTATATGACCGTATAGATCGAAACCAGGATTATAGAAGAAGGCGGCAGCGTTGCCGGCCGCATACGGCGAATTCACGGGCAAGAAACAGAAACCGCACCCCGGCGGCGCCCAGAAGCGCGAACCGCCCCAGCCAACCCTTCACGCACGTAACGATTCAAGTGCGCAGACGCGAGAGACCCCATACACAACAAATGCGCCCAAAGGGCGCATATTGAAACTCCGGGATGCCACCAAAGTCAGCGAGGGCCGCTCTGGTGCCCGGAATTCGCCTGAAACAAGCGAGCATAGGCCTTTTGGGCCATGCTCGCGCAGTTGAAGGCGAAGGCCGGGTGCCAGAGCAGCCCGCAGCGTCGAGTCAACTCGCCGGCCGGCAGGCCGGCGAAACTATTAAACGCGCTTGATGACGCGGCCATCACGGGTGTCGATCTGCAGCACGTCGCCAATCTCGACGAACGTGGGGACCTGCAGCTCAACGCCGGTCTCGAACGTGGCCGGCTTCGTGGTGTTCGTGGCGGTATCGCCCTTGAAGCCCGGCTCGGTGTGCGTGCACTCAAGCTCGACGAACATCTGCGGCTCGATGCTGATAAGCTCGTCGCCGGCGTACAGCAGGCTGGCCTCGTCGTTTTCCTTCAGCCACTTCGCCGTGTCGCCCACGGTTTCGGTGGGGATGCTCATCTGGTCGTACGTGTTCGGGTCCATGAAGTAGTAGTCGGAACCGTCGTTGTACAGGTACTGCATCTTGCGGGTTTCCAAACGCACGGTGTCGAACTTCGTGCCGGCGTTGAACGTGTAGTCGACAACGCGGCCGGTTTTGATGTCGCGAAGCTTCGTGCGCACGAATGCGCCGCCCTTACCAGGCTTGACGTGCTGGAATTCGACGATGGTGCACATCTTGTTGTTGTTGATGATGCACATGCCGTTCTTGAAGTCGGCGGTAGAGATTGCCACTGGTAGTTCCTTTCAAACGTTCAGACGACCGGGGCCGCCCCTTTAGTTCAACCTTTACAGTATAACCATCTCATGCGTAGATTGCGTGAACACGTCGAAGCCTTCTTCGGTGACCACGCCGAAATCTTCCAAGCGCATGCCGAATTCGCCTTCAAGGTAGATGCCCGGTTCCACTGTGACCACGTTGCCCGGCGCAAGCGGCGCGGTGTTGCGCGGCGACAACACCGGCTCCTCGTGGATGTCGATGCCCACGCCGTGCCCAAGCCCGTGGCCCATCTTGCCGGCAAAACCGCCCGCCGCCAGCACGTCTTCGGCCAGCTGGTGCATGTCCGCACCGGTAACGCCGGGGCGAATTGCAACTTCAACCTGCTCGTTTGCCTGGCGCATGGCATCATAGGCGCTGCGCATCTTCGCGTCCGGCTGCCCGATGAACACCGTGCGCGTCATGTCGGAGCAATAGCCGTGCGCCCGCGCGCCGAAGTCCATGACCACGCATTGCCCCGCCTCAAGCTTCGTTTCACCGGGAATGGCGTGCGGACTTGCGCCGTTTGCGCCCGTGGCCACGATAGACGAAAACGCCAGGCCCGACGCGCCGTGGCGAAGCATCCAATCCTCTAGCTCAACCTGCACTTCGCGTTCGGTCATGCCCGGCTTCATGAACGTGATGATGTAGCTGAACGCCGCGTCGGTGATGGCCTGCGCCGCCTTCATGCGCGCCACCTCGGCCGGCTCCTTCACCGCGCGCAAAGCCCGCACGAAATCGGTGGTTTCGCGCAGCTGGGGGGCAGCCGGCGCCTCGGCGAGCGCGCGCTCGAGCGCTCGGAAACCCGCAAGCGTTATGCTGTCCTCGATGCCCAGCACGATGTCGGCGGGCGCTACGCCACCCGCTGCGTTCGCATGGCGCGCCGCGAACACATCGGCCACCCAGGCGCCGTGGCCCGTGCGCGCATCGTCAACGGTGATAACGCCTTCGCCGGCAGCTGCCTTGCGCGCGGCGCCCGCATAGCGCGAATCGGTGTGCAGCACCGCATCGTGCGGCGTGACCAACAGCGCATGCGCCTGCTCGTCGTCGAACACGTTATCGAACGCCGTCAGCCATTCGATGCTTGCGGTGTCACGCACCAAAAACGTACGGATGCCAGCTTGTGCTGCCGCTTCGCGCAAACGCGCCAGACGTCCTGCGGCCTGGGCTTTCATACTATTCGTCACGATAATCACGACCTGCCATAATCACTTGCCCGCTTTTATAGCGGTTTTCATACCCTTCGCCCAAGCGCTCGGTCACGCCTTCCAGCAAGATGTCGAGCGCATCGCAATATCCCGCAAAGCCGCGCCCTTTCACCTGCGCCACGCACGCCGGGGCAATCACCGAGATGCGGCGAAACGGCTCGCGTGCATCAACATCGGAGATGTGCACTTCCACGCACGGCGTGCTGACGCTGCCAAGCGCATCGCGCAACGCGTAAGAGTAGTGCGTGTGCGCACCGGGATTGTAGATGATGCCGTCGCACGCGCCGTGCATGGCGTGAATCTTCTCCACCAGGTCGCCTTCATGGTTGGACTGAAAGCACTCCACCTCGCAATCGTGCGCCGCGCCGTACTCGATTACCTGGCGCTCAAGCTCAGCCAGCGTGTTGTTGCCGTACACGCCCGGCTCGCGAATGCCCAGCATGTTGAGATTCGGGCCGTTCATCAGCAGGATTTTCTTCACGAAACGCTCCTTTCACCCCGCGGCGGCATGCCGCGCTTGGCGCCGCTTGCGGGAAATGCAAAGGCCGGGCGATGCGCCCGGCCCGTATCGTTTGCGTTGCGCAGGCTATTTGCCCGCGAAGTAGGTTTGCAGATGGCGCAAAATGGTGGCATCGTCCACGTCGACGAGCTTCCACGCGCCCACGTCCTCAAGCAGCATGAAGCGCACCTGCCCGTGGCGAGCCTTCTTGTCGCGCTTCATGGTTTCCAGCACGTTTTCCGGCGTGGCCTTCCAGTCAAGCGCCGGCAAGTTCAACGCATCAAGCAGCTGTGCCTGCGCTTCGGCAAGCTCTGCCGGTGTGCCTACCAGGCTCTCGCCCAAAAGCGCCGCGAAGCGCATGCCCTCCGCCACGGCGTGGCCATGGGAATACGTGCCGTAGCCCGACAGCTTCTCGATGGCGTGTGCCAACGTGTGCCCATAGTTCAGGCATTCGCGCACACCGCGGCTTTCCGTTTTGTCCTGCGCCACCACGTCGGCCTTGAACACCACGCAGCGCGCGATGGCCTCGGCAACCACGTCGGCTTGGCGCGCTGCCATGGCCTGCGCCTGGTCGGAAAGCCAGAAGAAGAACTCGTCGCCGTCGATGAGCGCCGACTTCGCCACCTCGCCGCAACCGCACGCCCATTCGCGCGGCGGCAACGTTGCCAGCACGTCGGTGTCGGCGCACACGAATGCGGGCTGCTTGAACGCGCCGACAAGGTTCTTGCCCGCCGTCAGGTTCACGCCCGTTTTGCCGCCGACGCTTGAGTCCACCATGGATAGCAACGTAGTGGGCACCTGCACCACCTGCACGCCGCGCATGTACGTGGCCGCGGCAAAACCCGCCAGGTCGCCGACGCAGCCGCCGCCAAGCGCTACCACCACGCAGTCGCGTTCAAGCGCCAACGCGGCCATGGCCTCCCACACCTCGCCGATCACCGCGATGGATTTCGCCTCTTCACCTGCGGGAACGCAGATATCGGACACATGGTAGCCCACCTCGGTCAGCGATGCTTTCGCTCGCGAGAGATACAGAGGGCCAACGTTGGCGTCCGTGATGACAAGCACCTGCTCGGCGCCGGCAAGCAACGGCACGTTGCGCATGGACTGGCCCAGCGAGGCCAGCACGCCCGCGCCGATGCGCACGTTGTACGCAACCTCGCCGGGAATGTTCACCACTACTTTTGTCGCAGGCACAGCACGCCCTCCTTCTCAAGGATGTCCTGGATTTCCTGCGCAACAACGTTGATGGACTTGCCCACCGTATCGATGGACACGCTGGCAACGTCTTCGTACATGGGCAAGCGCCCCGCGATGGTCTTGCGCGCCGTTTCCAGGTCTTTGAACAGCGGACGCGTGGAAACATCGCTGACGCGCTCAACAGCCTGCTCGGCCGTGACCTGCAGGTACACCACGAAGCCGTTCTGCTTCAGGATTTCGCGGTTTTCTTCGCGCAGCACGATGCCGCCGCCGCACGACACCAGCATGGGGCCTTTGTGCGCAAACTCGGCTAGCGCCTCGGTTTCCATAGCACGGAACGCATCTTCGCCTTCCGTGGCGAAGATCTGGTTGATGGCGCGGCGTTCGCGACGCTCGATGTAGGCGTCAAGGTCAATGGTGGCCAAGCCGCACTGGCGCGCCAAGCGGCGCGACGTGGACGTTTTACCCGCAACCATGAAGCCGACGAAGAACACGTTGCGCGTAAGCTCGTACACCGGGCGGCTTGCCGGTTTGAGCTCGGGGCTGTTCACAACGGCAACAACCTCGTCGGGCGTGGTGACCGAAAGCGTATAGGCAATCGGATTCGTTTCCGGCGTGATGGTCTGGTTTTCCGCGTCCTTCGTTTCCATGGGACTTCCTTCCTAACTTGCTAGCGCGACATGGTGTTCAGTCGCTGCTTGTACGCTTTGATGGCGGCCTTGATATCGGCCATGTTGTCGGAACCGAACTTGCGCATATAGGCATCTGCCAGGGCAAACGCCACTTCTCCTTCCGCAACCACCGCGGCAGCGGGCACGGCGCACACGTCGCTGCGCTCCTTGGAGGCCTGCGCCACCTCAAGCGTGTCGAGGTTCACCGTTTGCAGGGGCTGCATCAGCGTGGGAATGGGCTTCATGGCCGCCGTGACCACCAGCGGCATGCCCGTGGTCATGCCGCCCTCAAGGCCGCCGGCATTGTTTGACGTGCGCGTGAAGTTCGCGTTCACGCGATCAAGCTCGATGGGATCGTGCACCTGCGAGCCGGGACGGCGGGCGCATTCGAAGCCCATGCCGAATTCCACGCCCTTGATGGCGGGAATGCTGAACAGCGCGCCGCCGATGGTGGACGTGAGGCGCTCGGTAGGCACGGCGTAATCGCCCACGCCGGGAAGCAGGCCGCGCACCACCACGCGGAACGTGCCGCCCAGGCTGTCCTTCGTTTTGATGGCGCGGTCGATTTCGCGCTTCATGGCCTCGGTTGCCTCGGCATCGGGACAGCGCACCTCGCTGGTTTCAATGGCAAGCGGCGTATACTGCGCGGCGTTCATGTACGGGTCTTCCTCGCGCATGGACACGCTGCCGATGGACACGACGTACGAGAAGATGTCGACGCCCAGTTCGGCCAGGAACTCGCGCGCAATGCCTGCGGCCGCCACGCGCGGGGCCGTGGTGCGGGCGCTTGAGCGCTCTAGGATGTTACGGCAGTCGTCTGTGTTCGTTTTCAGCGCGCCCACCAAATCAGCATGGCCGGGACGCGGTGTCACCTCGCGCACCAGGTCAAGCGGCGCTTCGCCGAACGGCGCCATACGGTCGGTCCAGTTTTCCCAGTCGCGATTCTTCACGATCATGGCAACGGGGCTGCCCATGGTACGGCCGAAGCGGATGCCGGAGATAACCTGCACCGTGTCGCGCTCGATCTTCTGGCGACCGCCGCGCCCATAGCCCGATTGGCGGCGCGCAAGGTCGATGTTGATCTGCTGTTCGGACACCTTCAAGCCCGCGGGAACGCCTTCGATGATGGCAACAAGCCCTTGTCCGTGGCTTTCGCCTGCAGTGTAGTAACGCATGTGTATTCCTTCGTGCATCGGGCGCGGCGGGTGCATGCCGTTGCGCCGTCGGAGTTGTTTGTGCTACGCGCGGGGGCAGTCGAAACCCGCCGCATCCGCCATGGCGTTGAACATGTCAGCATCGCTCATAGCCAGGTCAACGCTTTGCGCTTTGGAAACGATGCGCGCCGTTGCCACAGCCTGGGCAACCAACATGCCGCCGCCGTTGCACGCCTGGCATCCAACCGCCAAAGCGTCCTCGACCAGCTTCGTGCGGCCTGCAGCGTAAACGGCGTCCATGACCACCTGGCGCGCGCTCAACAACTTCGTGCCGAACGGCGCCGGGTCACCGGGCTTCATGCCAAGCGGCGTTGCGTTGATGATGATATCGGCCGACGCGATAAAATCGGCCGCGCTTCCGTAAGAACCAAAGCGGAACGTGGGGACCTCGTACGCCTCGCGCAGGCTTCGCTTGCCATTGCTGCCGGGCGCCTCCCCCTCGGCCGTGCTCATGAGCAGGCCAAACCGATCGATATAGCCTTCAAGCACGCGTCGAGCGCGCTGCTCGTCGCGCGACAGCAGCATGAGCGAGTCGGCGCCGGCAACGGCGCATGCGTGCATGATGGAAAGCGCCGTGGGGCCTGTGCCACACACGGCAACGCGCTTGCCTTCGAAGCGCACGCCCATCAACTCCAGGAAACGCACGCAACCCGCGCCATCGGTGTTGTAGCCCGCAAGCCCGTCGTCTTCGCGCACCAGCACGTTCGCCCCTTGCGCCAGCACGGCGCTAGGATCTTTGCGAGTTGCGGCTTCGAAGGCCAAAGGCTTATACGGAGTGGTGATGTTGATCGACAGGAATTGACGTTCATCCAGAAACGTACGGGCATCGTCCAGCTCCGCATAATCGGCGAAATCGTACGTCCACGGAAGACCGCACGCACCGTACACGGCGTTGTACATTACCGGCGATTTCGAATGCGCAACAGGGTGCCCCAGAATATAGAGGCGTTCGCCTTCGCTCTGCTCGGTCATGGAATTCCTTCCTCATTGCAAAAGAGCCTGCAGATTTGCAGGGATTCCATCATACCAATGTCATCGGCTCTCGCACCGTTAAATCCTGAGCGGCGAGCTAGAGCTTTGGAGAGGCGGCTTCCGTGCCGCTTGCGCATTCGCACAAGGCAGCGTTTCCGGACTCGGCATGCGCTGGTTGCGGCACGCCGCCTTCGGGAAGCGCATCGCCCAAGATAGCGCGCTCGACCATGCGAACATAGCGCGTATGCTTAAGGTCTTGCTCAACCAGCGGGGCCAGCAGATACGCGGAAATGCCCGCGTTATGCGCAGCAAGCACATCGGTGGACAGCTGATCGCCCACCATCACCGTTTCGGCACGCTTCGCACCCAGCTTGTGCATAGCCACGAACAAGGCGGCCGGTATGGGCTTCATGGCCTTCGCCACGATGGGCATGGACAGCCTGTTGGCAAGCTGATGCACGTTTTCGTGCCAGTTGTTCGACACCAAGCAAAATTGCACGCCGGCATCGCGCGCCTGCGCAAGCCATAGCCCCACGTCACGCGGCACGTCGTGCGTGGCGCGCGAAAGGATAGTGTTGTCGATGTCAAGCAACACGAAACGGAACCCACAATCAAGCAGGTCCCGTTTGATGTTGATGTGAGAGATGCGCGAGAAATACCGTTCGGGCTGCAGATACGACATGGTCACCTACGAGGAATACGTGGCCTGATGTTCGTCGTACGTTTCGCTGAACTGATAGTTGTCGCCCTCGAAATAGAAGAAGTAGTACTTGCCCAGTGCGTCTTTGTTCGGTGCGCACACCGCCTGCAAGCACTCGATGGAAGGCGAGCAGATGGGCGTAGGCGGCAGACCCGGGTTCGTGTATGTGCTGTACGGGGAATCGGCGTGCACCTCTTCAGGCGTGGGATCGTGACCGACAACATAAGCCGTGGTGGCATCGGACTGCAAAAGACCGTTGCTCGGCTCGCCTTGCGTGGTCAAGCGATTGTAGAACACCGAGGCCACCTGCGCGCGCACGCCTTCATCGCCGCTGGATTCCTTTTCAACGATAGAAGCAAGGTTGACTGCCTGGTACAGCGACAGGCCCTGGGATTGCGGATACGACCAATCAAGGCCCGCCGTTTCGGTTTGGAACTGCGTAAGCATGGCGCGAATGAGGCTGTCGGCCGTAGCGTCAGGGGAGATGTCGTACGTCTTCGGGAACAGGAATCCCTCCAGGCTGTTCGCGCCTGCCGACTCCAGGAAGCTGAAGTCGCCCGCATACACGCTTGCATTTGAAGCTGCGTTCGTAAAATCGTCCGCGGTCACGTTGCCGTTCGTCGCCGCTTCCACCGCCGAAGCGATTTCGCTAAGGCGATAACCTTCGGGGATGGTAAGCGTTGCGGTAACAGGACCCGCCTGCAGCGATGAGATGATGTCGTCGACCGATGCACCGCCAGTGAACACATACGTGCCCGGCTTCAGATCCGCAGCGGCGCCTAACGCGTTTACGCGGTCGGTGAAGTCCTTCGAAGTGGACACCAGCTTAGCGTCGACAAGCGCCTTGCCAATGTCATTGGCCCCTTCGCCATCGCTGACCACAACCGTTGCCTGTTCGCCATCGGCCAAAAGTTCCGCCTTCGGCGACATGCAGCTTGCCACTGAAGAGCCGACAAACCACAGGATGGCCAGCACTACCAGCACCAGCACCACAGTGAACGCGATTGCGGGCACTTTGCTGCGTTTCGGCTGGATATAGCTGGTATCATACGTGCGGAACATGCGGTCGCCGCGTGCGTGGGCAGAACGGGCTGCGTGGTTCGGACGACGGGAATACGTCACTTGCTTACGAAGGGGCATAGATTACTTACCTTTCGCTGGAATTGCGTGCGTCAAGCCATGCTTGCAAGAACACGCTTGCTGCAATCATATCGATTTTGCCGCGCATATCGCGTTCCGACATGCCGCTTTCACGCAAACTGCGCTTGGCCTCCTGCGAGCTTAAACGCTCATCGGTGAACTCAACGGGGAGGCTTGCGGCCTTGCCGATTTTGCCGGCAACCTCTCGGATACGCGCCGCCTGCGGGCCTTCTTCGCCCGAAAGCGTGTACGGAAGGCCGGAGAGCAGCAATTCCGGCTCCCAATCCTCCAACACGCGACGCCAGCTTTTCGCATTTGCCAGCGCATCGTTTGCAGGAAGTACGCATACAGGAGACGCCACGCGCTCGCGTGGGTCGCTGACGGCAACGCCGATACGCGTTTGGCCGATATCCAATGCAAGAATTCTCATAGTAATCCTTACTTTACCAGATAACCTTAGACACGAAAACGCCCCGCAGCTTGTTGCTGCGGGGCGCACATTGCGAAAGCTAAAGCTACAGCAGCATCTTGCGAGCAGCTTCCAGAGCATCATCGATGCCCGCGGCGTTCTTGCCGCCAGCCTGCGCCATGGAAGGCTTGCCGCCGCCACCACCCTGCACGCAAGGGGCAATGACCTTGATGATGGCACCAGCGTTAAAGCCTGCCTCAACCGCTTCAGGCGAACCGGCAGCCATGAGCACGGCTTTACCGTCTTTCTCGCCGATCAGCACGCATGCGCCCGGCTTGGGCATACGTGCATGCAAGATATCCCAGCCGTTGCGCAGAGCTCCTGCATCGGCAACTTTCACGCGAGAGATGATGACGGGATAGCCAGCAGCAGATGCAACTGCGGAATCCACAAGCTTCGTGATGTTGTCGTCGGACACGATGCCCTTGCTCTGCTTTGCCTTCTTTGTGAACTCGCGCAGTTGCTTGATGTTAGCAGCCGTACGCTCGGACACGTCGAACAGCGGCACGCGCAGCTCCTCGGCGGTTTCCTTCAGCTCGGACTCAACTTTGTTGATGTATTCAAGCGCGCCAAAGCTGGTGACAGCCTCGATGCGGCGCACGTTCGCGCCGACGCTTGTTTCGCTGGTGATCTTCATCAGGCCGATTTCGGCAGTATTGGCAACATGGCAGCCACCGCACAGCTCGCGAGAGAACGTGCCGCACTCGACAACGCGCACCTGCTCGCCGTACTTCTCGCCGAACAGCGCCATCACGCCGCCTTCGCGGGCAGCATCAAGCGACGTCTCGTAGATGTTCGTAGGCGTAGCGGACATGATGAACTCGTTCGCAACGCGCTCAACTTCGGCCAGCTGCTCGGGCGTGACCGCGGCAAAATGCGTGAAGTCGAAACGCAAGCGATCGGGACCGACGTAGCTGCCTGCCTGGGACACATGCTCGCCAAGCACCTGGCGAAGCGCCGCATGCAGAATGTGCGTAGCCGTGTGGTTGCGCGTAACGCGAGCGCGGCGACCGGCTTCCACGGTGGCAGTGACGACCTGTTCAGCGCACAGCGTGCCCTCGACCACCTTCACCACGTGGCACACCAGGCCCTTTTCGGGAGCCTTCGTATCGATGACCTCGGCCTTCACGCCGTCGCAAGCGATAACGCCCGTGTCGCCGACCTCGCCACCCATTTCGGCGTAGAACGGCGTGACATCAAGCACAACCTCGCCCTGCTGACCAGCAGCAAGCTCGTTTACGCGAGTGCCATCCTTCACCAAAGCTTTCACGGTTGCCTGGGCGGAAAGCTCTTGATAACCGACGAACTTCGTCGCTCCAAGCTCCTTGAGTAGGTCAGCATGCACGCCGCCGTACGTGCTCCAGGCCGCTTCCGCGTCCTTCACGTTTGCGGCACGGGCGCGCTCGCGCTGCTGTTCCATGCAACGCTCAAAGCCATCCATATCAACCTCAACTCCACGCTCTTCGCACAGCTCGCGCGTGATGTCGACCGGGAAGCCGTAAGTGTCATGCAGCGTGAATGCTTGATCGCCCGGCAGCACCGTGCCATCAAGCTTATCAAGCGCGTCGGAAAGGAACGCGCGGCCCTGGCGCAGGTTGGCGCCGAAGCGCTCTTCCTCGGACAGGATGATGCCGCGGATAAGCTCACGGTTCTCCACGATTTCAGGATACACGCTGCCCATAAGCTTCACGACTTCGTCCACGTACTCGTTCAGGAACGGCTTGTCGAGGCCGAGCATATGGCCCTTCATAACCGCGCGGCGCAGCAGACGACGCAGCACGTAGCCGCGGCCCTCGTTAGACGGCAGAATGCCGTCGGCAATCATGAACGTGACCGAACGGCTGTGGTCGGCGATGATGCGCAGACACAAGTCAGCTGCTTCGTCCTTGCCGTACTCCACGCCCGCCAAGCGCTCGCCCACCGCAACAAGGCTGCGCAGCACATCGGTATCGTAGTTGTTCGTAACGCCCTGCATGATGGCAGCCATGCGCTCAAGGCCCATACCGGTATCGATGTTCTTCGTTTGCAGCGGAGCAAGCGTGCCGTCTTCCTGGCCGTCGAACTGTGTGAACACGCAGTTCCAGTACTCGAGGAAGCGGTCGCAATCACAGCCGGGCTTGCAATCGGGCTTGCCGCAGCCAACCTCGGGACCCTGATCGAAATAAATCTCGGAGCACGGCCCGCACGGACCGGTAGGACCGGCGCGCCAGAAGTTATCCTCTTCGCCAAGCTTGGAGATGTGGTCTTCGGCAACGCCCAAAGACTTCCAGATTTCGATGGTTTCGTCATCGTCTTCGAAGACGGTGAAGTACAGCTTTTCCTTCGGCAGCCCCAGAACCTCAGTGGAGAACTCGAAGGCCCATGCACACATTTCCTTCTTGAAATAGCGGCCGAAGCTGAAGTTGCCAAGCATTTCGAAGAACGAAAGGTGACGGGCATCGCCGATGTTGTCGATGTCGTTCGTGCGCACGCACTTCTGAACGGTGGTGGTGCCGATGTAGGTGGGGTCAAGCTCCTTTTGATGCAGGAAGTAGGGCTTGAACTGCACCATGCCGGCGCTGGTGAGCAGCAGCGACGGATCGTCGGGGATAAGCGAGGAGGACGGCAATCGCTTGCAGCCTTTTTCCTCGAAGAATTTCAAGTACTTCTCGCGGATCTCCGCGCTTGTCATGTACTTCATGTGCCTGTCTTTCTAACTCTGCCTTATTGCATACCCGCAGCTTGTGCGAGCTTATTGCTTTCCTTTGCGCTTGCCGAACGGGCCTTTGCCGCCATCAACCTTCACGCGCTCTATTGCCGCCGATATATCCGGATGCGGCGATGTGGCGTCCGCAATGGGGTCGAGCGTGCCATCGGATTTTGGCGTTCCCTGGAAGAACACGCCGTCTTCCGCCACCAGCTGACGCCCGGTATGCTTTTCGAAATAATACACGAAAACGGACTTCATAACCGCCACGGCGGGAATAGATGCCAGCATGCCCACAAGCGAGCCGGTGAAGCCGCTCATGGCGCCACCGATAGCGCTGCCGGCCATCAAGGCAATCAATGTCAATGCAGGGTGGGTATCAACGGAAGACGCCATGATCTTCGGCGAAACGAACGTGTACACCACTTGTTGGATAACGATGGTGCCCACCAGCGCCGCCACCGCAATCCAAGGGCTGACGAACACGCCGACAATTGCCGCCAAGGCGCCGCCAAGCCAGGGACCCACGATGGGAATAATGTTCAAGATACCCGCGATAACGCCCAGAGCGGCATAGTTAGGAATATCAAGAATGGCAAACAGAATGCCACAGCCCACACCGATGATGCCGCACTGGATAAGCGTGCCCTTGATGTAACCGCCCATGACACGCGTGAACGTTACATGCAGCATGGCCATGGTCTCGGCGCGATTCGGACCGGCGAGCCGCATGGTTTCGCGACCAAGGGCGGGCAACTCGATAAGAATCCAAAACGCAATGACCAGCGCAAAGCCTATTGCCATGCATGTGTTCACCAGGCCAGTACCAAAGGCAACCATACCCGTAGCGCTTTGACGCGCAACATCCGACGCTGCCGAGCCCAAGGCGGAAAGCGCATCATTGAGATACTTTTGCACGGAATCGTTCTGAAATACGTCGGAGTATTGGGCATACACGCCGTTCGCTAAGCTCATCAAATCGTTGATGTATCCAGGGATGCTTTGAAGCAGATCCTTAAACTGATCGCCAAAGCCGAACGCCGGCGAGAACATCAAGAAGAACACCAGTGCCAGGACAACGACCATGAGCACGTATGCGATGGCCGTTCCCGCTATGCGCGGCACTCCTTTCGATTCCAGCTTGTTCACCGTGCCGCGCAGGCAAAACACAATGACGACCGTCCAAAGAAGGATGGCAACCGGAACGCTTAAGATGTTGATGAGGTACACGAAAACGCCGGTGAGCAAGATGCCGCCCACGCACGTCCACACCACCAAAAACCAGCGCTTGGTCTTCTCCATGCGAAGATCCGCGTTGTCCGACACCTCAATCAACCCCTTAACGCATGCAACGAAGTGCTATTCGGCTTTGCCGCCCTCTTGACCGTACGTGAAATAGGCAGGGCCTTCATCCGCAAGCTCTTTTGCCTGAGCAGCGGCTTCGCTTGCAGGCGCATCTTCTTGCTTGCCCGCTTTGTCCGCAGCTGCATCGGCGGCGCCGGCCAAAGCCGCGGCCTGCGCTTTCGCCTTCGCTTCGCCCAAAGCAACGGATTCGTCGCTTGCGCGCTTCGTCTTCAGCTTGTCACGCACCTTCGACGTGACGTTGTTCATGATTTCCATAGGGGCGTTCGTAACGGTTTCAACCGCACCGACCGCATTAGAGGCGGAATCAGTGATTTCGCCGACGTCTTCCAGAATTTGATCAAGGCGCATGATTTCCAGATTCGCCGCGTCCACAGTCAAAGACACGCGGTCGACAAGCGGGTCGACTTTGTCGGCCACGGGTTCAAGCGACTTCGTGATGCGCTGCACGCTTTCAAGCGTCGGGTCCAGCTGCTGCTTCATCTCGTCGACTGTTGTGCGGGTTTTACGCACCGTCACAACCAACTCGACCACGAACCAAATCAAAGCGATGCCGACCACCACGTACACGACGGGCAGCACCATGCCCATAACCTCGCCGAATTCCACCGAGCGCCTCCTTTACCTGCACGTTATCCGCGCCAACTATAGCACGCCAGCAAGAATTCTACCTGTTGGGCGCGTTCGTCTACACTGGCCATTCATAGCGGTTGCCCAGCGGTTACCATCACTCGGACGTGGGGTTTTGCCCTTCGGCCGGCCGCTGTTGTTGCTGCTGTTGCTTGGCGCGAACGGCCGCCGCATGCGCTGCCTGAGCGCGGTCGCGCGCCGTTGCCTCGACGCGATACGCCTCCCAGCCCCTTTCGGACGGATGGTAGAAGCATCCACGTTCAAGGCCCTGCGGCAAATAGCGCTGATCAACCCAGCCACCTGGATAGTCGTGCGGGTACTTATACTCCCCATAGCTTTCCGAGCCCGGACGATGACGATCGCGCAGGTAGTCGGGCACATCACGTTTCGGCCCATGGCGCACCTCAGCCAACGCGGCGTCGATGCCAGCTTCCGCGGCGTTGCTTTTCGGCGCAAGCGCAATGTACACCGCCGCTTGCGCCAGGTTGATGCGGCACTCCGGGTACCCGATGACCTCGGCAGCCTTGAATGCGGCCTCGGCCACCAGCAGCGCTTGAGGATCGGCGTTGCCAACGTCTTCAGACGCGTGGATGAACATGCGCCGCGCAATGTATTTCGGGTCTTCCCCGCCGTCGATCATGCGGGCAAGCCAGTACAGCGCCGCATCGGGATCGGAACCTCGCATGGATTTGATAAACGCGGATATGATGTCGTAATGCATATCCTTGTTCTTGTCGTACGGCAAAGCGCGATGCGGCGTGGCGCTTTCCACCTGGGCTTTCGTGATAACCGCAGGCTTTTGACGCGTACCTGGCTTCTGCATGCCCGCCGCAAGTTCAAGCGTGGTAAGCGACGCACGCCCGTCCCCGCCCGCCAAAAGCACGATGGCGCTGCGCGCCGCAGGCTCAAGCGTGTAGCAGCCGTCAAGCCCACGCGGGTCGGCCACAGCGCGGTCGACCAAACGCGCGATATCGCCGTCGGAAAGCCCGTGCAGCTCCACCACGCGCGAACGGCTGATAAGCGCCGAGTTCACTTCGAAAAACGGGTTTTCGGTAGTAGCGCCCACCAACACCACCACGCGGTTCTCCACCGCATGCAGCAGTGCATCTTGCTGGCTGCGGTTGAAACGGTGGATCTCGTCGACGAACAAAATGGTGCGCGAGCCGTTGAGCGCCAAGCGCTTTTCTGCCGCGTCGATTTCACGGCGCAGATCAGACACCGTGCCGCCGATAGCGGAAACCTCCACGAACGCCGCTTTCGTTGTTTCCGCGATAACGTGCGCGATAGATGTTTTCCCCGTTCCGGCAGGGCCGTACAAAATAACGGAGCTGACGTTGTCCTGTTCGATGGCCGTGCGCAGCCAGCTGCCCGGGCCCACGGCGTCGGCCTGCCCCACCACATCTTCAAGCGTGCGCGGACGCATGCGCACCGCCAGCGGCGCGACCTGCTGTTTCCGCTCGTTTTCCATTGCCGTGAATAATGTGTCCATGCCCGACCTCGCTTCTTGATTGGGCACCCATGATACCATGCGAACGTTTGTTTGCCTAGCGGGCAATTCTCCAACCTCGGCAGCAACTTCGCAGCCACACAAACCCGTCCAAAAACAATCGGCGAAACAAGGTAGCCCTCTGCTACGTTTCGCCGATTGTGTCAAGACTTTACTTTGGCTTGAAGCCTCATATACTCAAAGACAGGTTCCGCCCTTGTCGCCGTACTTTTGCGATGGACCGATGCTATTTCTGAGGGAGCTCAAGATAGCCTGTGGAACGGAGATTCGTGCCCGTTGGCACGAAAGCCGGGAAGCATGCTGCGAGCACCCACCTTGACTGAGGTGGGTTCATCCTTCCGGCCAGGGGCGGAACTTTTTTGCGCCCTTTTTCGCCCTACGCGCCGGGGAACATCAAAACGAACGTAGTTCCCTCGCCAAGCTTGCCCTCAACGGCAATCACACCATGGTGATACTGCACGGCATGCTTCACGATGGCCAGGCCAAGGCCCGTGCCGCCCGTTTCCTTCGAACGACTTTTATCCAGGCGGAAGAAGCGCTCGAAAATCTTCTCGCGCATATTTTCCGGAACACCTGGCCCCGTATCAGACACGCGCACTTCCACCAATTCGCGGATGACGCCCTCCGCACCCTCTTCGCGAAACGCCACGACATCGACAGCCTGGGCGGGCCGGCGCGACACGCGCACGCTTACCGTGCCGCCTTCGCGGTTGTAGCGGATGCCGTTTTCGATAAGGTTGTACAACATCTCCTCGGCCAGCGTCTCGCTGCCGCGGATGAACGCGGAATCGCCTTCCACCTTGACGGAAACATCCCGGTCAGAGGCGAACGAGGACAGCCGGTCGGCCATGCGGTCGGCCACGCCGCGCACGTCGATGGGAAGGTCCTCGCGCGTGAACGCGCTTTCGTCGAGCTTCGACAGCGTCAGCACGTCATTGATAAGCCCACGCATCGCCTGGGCCTCGTCGTAGATAAGGCCCGCGAACTTCTGGCGATCGCCCGGCAGCACCATGTCGTTCTTCATGAGCTCGGCGTATCCCGAAATGACCTGCAGCGGCGTTTTCATTTCGTGGCTGACGTTGCTGGAGAAGTCGCGGCGCATCGATTCGGCCTCGGCAAGCTCTTTGTTCTGCTTCTTGAGCAGCGTTTGCTGATCGTCGATGCGCTGCAGCAGCGGCACCATTTCCTCGTAAATCTCGTTCTCAAGCGGCTCGACCATGTCAAGCGCATCGATGGGCTTCATGATATGCTTCGTCAGGATGCGCGAAAGCAGAAACACCAGGCCGGCAGCCATGACCAGCGCCACCACAACGGGCAAGAGCATTTCGCCCAAGAACGCGAACAGCGAGTGACGCGTTTCCGAAAGGCGCACGATGCGGCCGTCGGACAGCTTTTCGGCGGCATATACCGTGTCGGTGCCAAGCGTGTCAGAATAGCGCATGCTTACCGCCCCGCCCGTGCGGGCGGCCTGGCTAACCTCAGGGCGCGACGCATGGTTGTCCATTTGATCGGCGTTTGCCTGGCTATCGTAGAGCACCAGGCCGTTTTCGCTGATAAGCGTGTAGCGCGTCACTCCGCTGAACTGCTGGGAAAGCAACGTGGTAACGTCGGAGGCAGGGGCGTCGTCAAGATACGACGCCGCGCGCGAAGCCGCCTCGGACAGCGCCTGCTCGGCATCGCGCTCGTATGAGTAATAGAAGATGCTGGTCAAGGCCACGGCGAACACCAGCACGATGCCAAGCGTGAACACGAGCACGCTTGTGAAGATGCGCCCCGAAAGACTCCTGAGGCGCTCGCTTGAAGGTCCCATAGGTTGTTCCTATTCAGAACGCTTGATGCAATAACCCACGCCGCGCACCGTTTTGATGAGTCCGTCGGCACCGGGGCAGGCGGCGGAGAGCTTCTGACGCAGCGTTTGAATGTGCACATCGACCGTGCGCGTTTCGCCCACGAACGTCATGCCCCACACGTCCTCAAGCAGCTGGCCGCGCGAAAGCACGCGCCCCTCGTTCTGCATCAGCGCGCGCAGCAGGTCGAACTCCTTCAGCGTCAACTCGACAGGCGAACCGCCGGCTGCAACGGTGTGAGCCAGCACGTGCAGCTCAACGGGGCTGCACACCAAGTCGTTGCCTGGGGCAACCGTTGGCGTTGCCGCGCGACGCAGCAGCGCGTTCACGCGGCTGACCAGCTCCATCATGCCGAACGGCTTCGCCAGGTAATCGTCGGCGCCCGAGTCGAGCCCCGTCACCTTGTCGAATTCGGTGCCCTTCGCCGTAAGCATCATGATGGGCAGCGTTTTGGTTGCGGGATTTTCGCGCAGGCGGCGCAGCACCTCAAGGCCGTCGATTTCGGGCAGCATGATGTCAAGCAGCACAAGCTCAGGCAGCGTTTCACGGCAAGCGGCGAAGAAATCGCGCGCATTAGCGAACCCCACGGCATCAAGCCCCGTCTGATGCAACGCATACACCGTCAGGTCGCGAATATTGGTATCGTCTTCTAGATAGTAAATCATCGCTGCACCCCAAACAGACTGGCAGCGACGACCCCACCGCGCCCCTGCGCCCGGCTCCGCCGTGCTCGGGGTTCGAAGGTCCACCGGACCTTCGAATCTTCTAGATAGTAAATCATCGCTGCACCTTCAACCGTTTCCGAAACGCTGCCGCTGCGCCGCTGCGCCCGACCTAGCGTTTTGCTAGTCTTTTTCCGTATCTGCAGAGTGTAACGCATGCTCGCCCGTTGCGCGGAAAACTGCCCAACCGGCAATGCGCTCGGCATCGTCGCCCATGCGCTCGAAATACTTCGCCACCATCAAAAGCTCCGTGAGGTGGCGCGCACCCGAGCTTTCGCTGCGAATCACCTCGACGATCACCTGCTCGCAGCGATCGTACAGGTCGTCCACGGCGTCGTCCATAGCGAACACGCGCTGCGCAAGCGCAACGTCCGCGTCCGCAAACGCCTTCACCGCCAGGGCCACCATGTTCGAAACCTTGTCCGTGGCCTGCGCAAACTCGTCAGACAGGTGCGAGGTTGCCTTCGGCGTCAGCTGCTGCGACAGATACGCCACATCGCGCGCCATCTCCTCGATATGCGCCAGGTCGCTGACGATGCGGAACGCACCCGTTACCTCGCGCAAATCATCGGCCACCAGCGGCTGCTGCATCAACATGATGTCAAGGCACCTATCCTCGATGGCCGAACGCAAATGACGGCTTGCCTTGTCGCCCGCCACCACGCCTTCCGCAGCCTGCTCCTCGCCCGCCAAGGCGCGACCAACCGCGCGCACGTCAAGCACCGACTTCTCGCCGAGCTGCCCCAAAAGCGCGCTGAGGTCTTCCAGCTTCTCGAGATATTTCGTACGCGTTTGCATCAGCTGAACCTTCCTGTCAGGTAGTCTCTCGTTTTCTGCTGCCGCGGGTTGCCGAACAGCTGCTTCGTGGGGCCGGCCTCGATAAGCTCGCCCAGGTAGAAAAACGCCGTCTTGTCGGCCACGCGCGTGGCCTGCTGCATGTTGTGCGTAACCACCACCACGGTGCGCTCGCGCGCCAACTGCACCATCAGCTCCTCGATAAGCGCCGTAGACAGCGGGTCGAGCGCGCTGGTGGGTTCGTCCATCAGCAGCACCTCGGGCTTGGTGGCCAAAGCGCGCGCAATGCACAGGCGCTGCTGCTGGCCGCCGGAAAGCCCCAGGCCCGATTGCCCCAGCTTGTCTTTGACCTCATCGAACAGCCCGGCGTCGGTAAGGCAACGTTCCACCAGCTCATCGGCTTCGGAACGCCCGAGTTTGCCCATGCGACGCGGGCCGTACAGGATGTTGTCGCGAATGCTCATAGGGAACGGGTTGGGGTGCTGGAACACCATGCCCACCCGTACGCGCAGCGCGTTGGCATCGCCGGCGAAAATGTCGGTTCCCGCCAGCTTGATGGAGCCTTCGCAGCGCACCGTGGGCACGAAGTCGCACATGCGGTTGAACGTGCGCAGCAGCGTGGACTTGCCGCAGCCCGAAGGCCCGATGAACGCCGTAGCGCGGTTTTTCGGGATGTCGAGCGTGATGTTTTTCAGCGCCTGGAAATCGTCGTACCACAGGTTGAAGTCGCGAATGGAAATCATGGGCTCCGCGTCTACGCCAGACGCCTGCGCCGGGCTTACCGCTTCGCTTCCTTGTTCGTAATTCGTCATGGATCAGCCGAACCTTCCCATCAGATAATCCTGCAAGCGCGCATCTTTTGGCTGGCTGAACAGCTGCTTTGTGGGGCCGGTTTCCACCATGTCGCCCACGTAGAAAAACGCCGTGTTGTCGGATGTGCGCGTGGCCTGCTCCATGTTGTGCGTCACGATGATGGCGCAGATGCCGGCTTCGGCGATGGAACGGATGGTTTCCTCCACCACGAACGTGGAGATGGGGTCAAGCGCGCTGCACGGTTCGTCGAACAGCACCACGTCGGGATGCATGGCAAGCGTGCGCGCAATGCACAGACGCTGCTGCTGACCGCCGGAAAGCGCCATGGCGCTGTGATCGAGCTTGTCCTTCACCTCGTCCCATAAGGCGCCGGCGCGCAGGCTTTCCTCCACCAACGCATCGCATTCGTCCTTGCCGCGCACCAGCCCGTGGCGCTTCGGCGCGAACAGGATGTTGTCGCGGATGGACTTGCGAAACGGCGTGGGCTGCTGGAATACCATGCCGATGGATTTGCGCAGCTCGAACAGGTTTTCCTTGCGCGTGTTGGTGTTGCGCCCATGGTAGAGCACCTCGCCGCCGATCTTGCACTTGGGGATCTCGCGGTTCATAAGGTTCAAGCAGCGCAGAAACGTGGACTTACCGCAGCCCGAAGGCCCGATAAGCGCCGTCACCTGGCCCGCCGAGAACGAAAGCGACGTGGGATGCAGCGCCTCGTTGCCCGCATAGGACACGGTCAGGTCGTGCGTACGCACCAGCGCTTCGCCCGATGCAGACGCCTGCGCAGTAGCGTTCGCGAGTTCGTTTTCCTTCGTCATTCGCTCGTCAGCCTCCTTTCCAGATACTTGCCGACAACGCGCGCCAAAATGTTGAACGCCAGGATGCACACCATCAGCACAGCGGCCGTGCCGTTCGAGATGGCCGTCAGGTCGGGCACCACGCCTTCGCTGTTGATCTTCCAGATGTGCACGGCCAGCGTTTCAGCCGGGCGGAACACGTTCCACGGGCAAGCGGGGCTTGAAAGGTCGAAGTTGGTGAAGTCAAGCACCGGGGCCGACTGGCCGGCCGTGAAGATCAGCGCCGCGGCCTCGCCGAACACGCGGCCAGCCGACAGCACCACGCCCGTGACAATGGCGGGCATGGCGGCGGGAAGCAGCACGTGGATGGTGGTTTCCCAACGCGTCAGGCCCATGGCCAGGCCGGCGTCGCGCTGGCTGCGCGGCACGTCCTCAAGCGCCTGCTGGATAACGCGCACCAAGATGGGGATGTTGAACATGGTGAGCGCCACCGCGCCCGCGATGATGGAGAAACCCCAGCCCATGTACAGCACAAAGAACAGAAAGCCGAACAGGCCCACCACGATGGACGGCAAGCTCGAAAGCGTTTCGATGGCTGTTTTCGCCACCGCGGTAACCGCGTTGTCGGGCGCGTATTGCGACAGAAAGATTGCCGCGCCCAGCGACAGCGGCACGCTGATAAGCAGCGTGAGCACCAGCAGGTAGAAGCTGTTGAACAGCTCGGGGCCGATGCCGCCGCCTTCCTTGAACTGCTGCGGGCGGCCCGTCAAAAAGTTGATGTCGAACAGCTTCGGCGCGCCAGCCACCAGGATGTAGAGGACGATGGCGGCCAGCATGATCATGACGAACGCCACAATGGCCGTAAGGACGCCCGTGGCAATGCGGTCTTGCCGGTTGATGCGGCGCACATGCGCCGACATATCGAAGTTAGCCACGCTTTGCCGCCCCCTTTCGGCCGATAAGGTGAATGATGAGGATGAACACCAGCGACATGGCCATCAGCAGCAGCGCCAGCGACCACAGCACGTCGTTGTACACCGTGCCCATAGCTTCGTTGCCCATGCCCATAGTCAGCACGCTGGTAAGCGTTGATGCGGGTGTGAACAGGCCCGACGGCATTTGGATGGCGTTGCCGATGACCATTTGCACAGCCAGCGCCTCGCCGAACGCGCGCGTCATGCCTAAAATCACCGCCGTCATCAGCGACGGCGCCGCGGACTTCAGCACCACGTTCCAAATGGTTTGCCAACGCGTGCAACCAAGCGCATAGCTGCCTTCGCGATATTCCTGCGGCACCGCGGCCAGCGCGTCGATGGACAGGCTGGTGATGGTAGGCAGAATCATGACCGCCAGCACGATGGCGCTTGAGAAGATGCCGAAGCCGGTGATGGTCTGGCCCATGGCATCGGCCGCGCCGCGCACGGCGGCCACGATAACCGTCAGGCCGATAAGGCCGTACACCACCGACGGGATGCCCACCAGAAGCTCCACCAGCGGCTGGAACACCTTGCGCCCGAAGCGCGGCGCCACCTCCACCACGAAGATGGCGCTGCCGAACGCGATGGGCAGCGCGAACAGCGTGGACAGCAGCGTGACGGAAAACGAGCCCGTGATCATGGGCAGCGCACCCACCGTGGGCATGCCACTTGCGTCATCCTGATGCGGGTTCCACGTGGTTCCCGCCAAAAACGAACCGAGGTCGATACCGTCGGCGGTAAACGTTGCGATACCGCGCCCGGCGACCATGGCGACAAGCGTGACGACAAGAAGCGCCACGAGCACGATGCACGCGCCCGTGACGCCTTGTCCGATCCGCTCGACGCGTGCCTTCGCCATCAAGGCCATTGCGCGCGTCTCCTTTCAAATGATGAGGTCAACTCTGGAATCGAATGCAACTCGCAAACTACTTAGACGAGACCTTGCCGGAAGCGTCCTTCTCCACCTTCATGCCGGACATGGGGATGTAGCCCTGCTGCTCCACCAGGCCGCCCTGCACTTCGTCGCCCATCATGTACTCGATGAAGGCCTTCGTGGCCTCGTCGGCAGACGTGGAGACGTACATGTGCTCGTAGGACCAGATCTTCCAGGAGTTGTCCTCGACGTTCTTCTCGTTCGGTTCCACACCGTCGACCTTCAGCGCCTTGAAGCTGCTGTCGTAGTAGGAGAACGCCACGTAGGAGATGGCGCCGGGCGTGCTGGCAACCATCTTGGCGGCCGTGCCCGAGGAATCCTGCTCCTGCGGCTTGAAGGAGTCCGGCACCTTGTCGCCGGCAAGCACGGCGTCCTCGAACGTGGCGCGCGTGCCGGAGCCGGAAGCGCGGTTGATGACGGTGATTGGCTCGTCAGCGCCGCCGACCTCGCTCCAGTTGGTGATCTCGCCCATGAAGATCTTCTTGAGGTCGTCAAGCTTGATGTCGTCGATGGTGACGTCGGAGTTCACGATGGGGCCCATGCCCACGATGCACACCTTGTTGTCGGTGATCTTGGTCAGGTCGGAGGAATCCTTCACCTTCGACTCGGCGAACACGTCGGAGTTGCCGATCTGCACGGCGCCTTGCGTAATCTGCGTGATGCCCTGGCCGGAACCGCCGCCCTGGACGGTAATCTGCACGCCGGGGTTTTCCTGCATGAACTGCTCGGCCGCGGCCTCGCACAGCGGCTGCAGCGCGGTGGAACCCACTGCCGTGATGGTGCCCGCGAGCGCCTTCTTCTCAGCCGAAGCCCCGGACGTGCCCGCGGACGTGGTGTCCGTGGAGCTGTTGGAGCTACCGCAACCCGTCAGGCCGAAACCGGCGACTGCCAATGCGGACATGCCGGCGATGCCGATGAAGCGACGGCGGCTGATATAGGAACCCTGCATAGTACGTTTTCTCCCTTCGGATGGTTTCATCGAAGCCCAGCAAGCGGGCTTGCAAGGGAGGATGGTACGCGCTTGACTTGCCAATTTTCGCGGCAATGACCAGGTATGACGCAGGTTTGACGATGTTTTACGCCGCGTTTACGAAACCTGCGGCGCGCCTTTTACACAACGCAGGCGGGCACAACGCGCGCTTTACGGAAGCGCGCGCGGCGCTTGTACGCTACAATAAGCTGTTATGCGCTTAAAGGGAGAGGGCGCACGCAACGGCTCTGTGGCAGGCATTCTTTCGAAGCTTGGCACACTTGCCACAAAAATACCGAATTGAGGGGGACGTTTTGAAGCTTTCAGCACGCAACACGTTGAAAGGCGAGGTCATTTCCATCCAGCCCGGCGCGGTGAACGCCATCGTGATCATCGAGCTTCCCGATGGGCAGCTTGTCACGTCAAGCATTTCCATCCAGGCGCTTAAGGACTTGGACCTGCGCGTAGGCCAGCAAGCGTACGCCGTGGTGAAAGCCTCGGACGTCATGATCGGCATCGACGACTAGCAAAGCAAAGCGGGGGACCCTGACAAGCCAGGGTCCCCCGCTTCCTATTCCGCCGGTATTCGTTGCTGCTAGGCGCCGTGCCTGGTGAACGGCGCCACCGCGCGCAGCACCGCGTCTTTGGCCTCCGTTGCCGTGGAGCCGTCTTCCATGGTGAAGATCAAATCGCCGACGAAGCCCGCGTCGATGGCTTCGGTGAACCACATGCGCGGCGGCTTTTCCACCACGCCCACCTTGTGCGCGGCCTCAAGCGCCGCGGCCTCCATCCTCGACGCGACCGCGTCAAGATCTTCGCCGTTGCCTTCCACCACCAGCGTCAGCACTACCTTGCCCGTTGGCGGCAAGTGCGTCAGCGAATTCTTGTTGATGACGGAGTTCGGGATGACCGCCGTTTCGCCTTTGGCGTTCGTGATGGTGGTGTGGCGCCAGCTCACGTCCTTCACCACGCCTTTCGAGCCGCCAATGGAGATGTTGTCGCCCGGCGTCACAATGCGCAGCAAGCTGACCTGCACGCCACCGATAAGGTTGGAGATGGTGTCCTGAAAGCCCAACGAGATGGCAATACCGCCAATGCCCAGCGCCGTGATGGCCGCCGAAACATCGATACCGAAACAGGTGGACAGCATGACCGAGCCGCCCACCACCCACACGATGGCGCGGCCGATGTTGATGAAGATTGACGACGACGGCAACTCGTCCGAGTAGTTCAGCACCTTGCGCAGAAACTTCGTGAGTAGATGCCCCACCACCGCCGTCAGCGTGAGGATGAGCACCGCCGTGATCAGCGTGCCCAGCCACTCGCTTCCCACAAAGCGACTGATGTCTTGCTCGAAATCTTCCATGAACCAACCTTTCGGGAAAGCAATGCCCGCAGGCAAACGCTGCGGGCACGATTACGTGAGTTATAGGCGCCGGCGCAAAACCGCCAGCAAGCGCACGATGGCCTTTGCCGCCTGAGGCTATTCGACCGTTCCGTACACCTGGCCCCATGCGTGGCCGCCGATGGCGGAGTTCAGCTGGTCGCACAGGCGCTGACGCGTGAACGTGGACGGCGGCAGCAAGCCGATGATCTCGTTAAGGTCGTCGGGCAGGTCGAACGATTCGGCCACAACCACCACGTCAAGCCGGCGAACGAACTTGCACCCATCGGCGAACACCGCGTCGATGACGCGCTGCAGCTGGCCGTAATGCTCGCTGCGCATGGTGTTGGTGCGCGGGTTGGCCGCCATGCTACAGCTCCACGTCCGGGCGGTGCGCATCGGTGCCGTCGACGGCGGCAGCAAGCGCGCCGGCATACGCCGGCGTGGCAGCGCCGGTTGCGCGCAGGAATTGCGCGCCGGCCGAACGCAGCGCCAGGGCGGCATCCACCGCAACGTCGGGGCAATAATAGGGGTTCTCGTCCGTGGCCTGGCCTTGCTTGGGGTCGTGGCGCACAACGTCAAGCTGCGCAAGCACGGGCAGCGGCGTGGTTGCCGCCTGCTTCGCAAGCGCGCACGCATCCGCAAGCGGGGCCTTCGTGGAGAAGCCCGCCACGCTGGCCTCGAATTCTGCCACGACCGAAAGGGCCTCGGCAAACGTGGAGCGGCCGTCGGCAAGCGTGCCGTCCGCCGCAACGTCCACCGATGCGAACACCGGCAGGCCGCTAACCTGGCGCACGCCCATAAGCGCGCACTTCAGGTCGCTGGGGTTGGCAAATCCGTTCAAGAAGAACGCGTCAAGTTGCATGCCCTCGCACGCACGCACCGCGCGCGCATACTGATCACGGTTTTCGTTGAGCGAAGCTTTGCTGGAAGGGTCAAGCGGCAACCCGCACGGGCCGATTTCCACCAGCACGTGCTGCGGACGCAGCTTGTTCGCCGTGTCCAGCGCGGCCTTCGCAAGCTCGGGCATGCGGTCGGCCATGCCATGGTGCGCCAAGCGCGCCGGGGTCATGCCCGCCGTTTCGGTGACCAGGCACTGCGCGCCGGCAACCAGGTTCAAGCGCAGCGCATCTTCAACGGCTTCCGGCTCCATAAGCGTAGCGTACTCGACGTCGCCCGCCTCCGTGAAACCCTGGCGGGCAAGCACGGGCGCAACAGGGCTGGAAAGCACCAACATATCGCGGTGGAACCGCAACTGAATATCAGGCATGGGAATATCCTTTCGACGCCGTCCATGATACCAAAGGCCGCCCACGCGATGCGCCGCGCAGCGCGGGCGCACATAAACGATGCGCGAGCACGGGCAAAGCGGGCGAAAGGGACCATCACAGGGACTTCATGTTTAGCAATGCCCCAAATTCAGCTTTTACCTGGGGAAATGCTGGCGACTTTCTCCACCGGGAAGAAAACGGCAACGAAAAGGTAACGGCACAACCTGGGCATTCACCAACCGTTCACGCGCGAATCATCCCAAAGTCACCTGCGGCACACGTGCATTTCAAGACCCGCCGTTATAATAAGACCTGCAAGCGGGACATCCCCTTTCCACCGCTTGCCTGCTTCCCATAGCAGTTCGCGGCGCTTGAATACAAGCGTCGCTCCTCCCCTCCTCTTCAGAGCCGCCGGCAGCCCCCCCCCTTGCCGACGGCTCGCTTCCTTTTCATGGCAAACCGCCGTTTGAGGCCGCCCAGCTGATTCGACCGCACAGTAAGCTCTTCGCAGGCTTCGCCGAGCGCATGGCCGGAGCATGCCGAATCATCCACCGCCTGCGCCACGCGCCTGACAGCCGAAAGGTTGCACTGCTCATCAGGACGCTTCGTATCCCTACATTTCCGATAGGCTTTACGAATTCTTAACGAAAAACAGGGATCGTTTCACAAAACGTGCACGCCGCTCACATATCGCCTTCAATGTCAACCCTTATACTGCGTATCAGCAAACGAAAGGTTCCCCTCCTTGAACGTTTGCATCTGCTTTATCCCTTAAGCAGAATCGGTACCCCATTCCGAAGTGGTACCGTCCATCCCCTCCTTGTGGCCCCGGCGAGTTCCCCTCCCGCCGGGGCCGATTCTTTTTCCGGGACGCATTCCCCCCTTGCAATCAGCGCGTGCGCCTATCGCAAGCCGGCGCGTGCCGGCATCCACCCCAACACATCATCGGCCGATAGCAGCATGTTTCCGCAGCATCGCGCAACGCCGCCCTCTTGGCCCCGGCAGCCGGCGCATCTGCGCCCTCTCCTTCGCCTTCGCTGTCAAAAAAAGTGATGCCGCCCGGACCCACCCGGACGGCATCGCTACGAGCCAAGCATTTTCGAAAGCGAGGCCTTACGCCTTCTTGCCGTACTTGCGCTCGTACAGGATGTTGTTCGTCTCAAGCCAGCTTTCCACGGTACCGGTGTCGAAACCGTCCTGTGGGTCGATGATGAGCGCGTACATTTCCTCTTCCTTGAGCACTGCATCAAGCGCGTCGGTCAGCTGGATTTCGCCGCCCACGCCCGGCTTCACCTCGGCCAGCAGCTCCATAACGCGCGGCGAAAGCAGGTAGCGGCCAAACACGGCCAGGTTCGACGGCGCGTCCTCAAGCGCAGGTTT
This sequence comes from Senegalimassilia sp., assembly GCF_977052095.1. Lineage (NCBI taxonomy): Bacteria > Bacillati > Actinomycetota > Coriobacteriia > Coriobacteriales > Coriobacteriaceae > Senegalimassilia > Senegalimassilia sp. The sequence goes on along the minus strand of NZ_CDRSTZ010000001.1, from coordinate 36,633 downwards.
CTCCACCAGGCTGTCGATTTTCCACACGTCGTCGGAGATGGCGGAGCCGGCAATGACGCCGAAGCGGTTGACCTGGTCGTCAGGCACGGGCATAACCGCGATGACCGAAGCGCCGTTGTGCTCATCGGACACCTTCTGCATGGCGGGCAGCATCTTGTTGTCGGGCACCAGCACGTCGCCGAGCAGCACGTAGAACGGCTCGTTGCCCGTTTTCTCAGCGGCGCAGTGCACGGCATGACCCAGGCCAAGCGGCTCGTCCTGGTACACGTAGCTGACGTTGAGATCGCCGGCATGCTCCACGGCATCGGCGTACTTGTCCTTGCCGCGCTCGCGCAGCATGGCCACAAGCTCGGGGTTCGGGGAGAAGTGCTCCTCGATGGACTTCTTGTCGTGGCTGTTAACGATAACCACTTCATCGGCGGCCGATGCCAGGCCCTCTTCCACGATGTACTGGATGACGGGGCGGTCGACAACGAGCAGCATTTCCTTCGGCTGAGCCTTCGTGGCGGGCAGGAAACGCGAGCCCAGGCCAGCGGCAGGGATGATTGCCTTCATATGGGACATACCTTTCTTCGGGGGAATAGACGCGAGGCGCCGCGCAAAGGCGACGCCTCGTCGATTCGCTTCGGCAATTGTAGCACGCAGGCTATTTGGCCTTCAGTTCCGCCACAGCCTCTTCAAGCACGGCGATCTGCTGCTCGGTTTTCTTCATGCCTCGCATGGACACGAACACGTAGATGAGCAGCACGGCCCAAAGCAGGGCGTATGCAGCGATGATGAACGGCATGGACGGGATAACGGTGCTGTAGATTTCGACAAGCACGGGATTCATGGTGATTCTCCTTTGCGGTAAGCGGCGCGCCGGGCGCCGGGGCGTTCAAGCGGAAAGCGGATTTTGCGCCCGCATAACGAAACGGTGCCTTTAGCGGTCCTCTTCCAGGATCTCGACCTCGTCTTTCAGGGCCCGCAGACGCTCCTGCAAGCGCACCTGGCGGAAACGGAAGCGATACAGCGCGAAGCCCACCAGCAGAAGGCCGATCATGCACACGCCCACGGTCATGCCCATGTCGCCGCTCATGCCGCCTTCGCGCAGCACCACGGGATGGATGCTTGAAGGGATCAGGCGGGTGATCATGAAGCAGATGGGCACGTCAACCGTTGCGATGATGCCAAGCACGGCCGCGTACGTGCCGCGACGCTCGGGCTCGTCGATGGCATTGCGCAGCACGAAGTAAGCGATGATGATGAGCATGAGAATAAGGTACGTGGTCAGACGCGGCTCCCACGTCCACCACACGCCCCACTCGAAGCGCGTCCACAAGTCGCCGGTAATCATGGTCATGATGACGAACACCAGCGCAATCTCCATGGCCACCTTCGCGCACGTGTCGAATCGCTGGTTCTTCGTAGCTAAAAAGCGCACGCAGTAGTAGCAGGCGAACGCCATGGCGATGAACGACACGCATGCGGCCGGCATGTGGAAGTAGAAGATCTTCTGGGACAGCAGCAGCTTGTTCGCCACCATCTGCCCGCCGATCAGCTCCACGCCGTCGACGGCGGCGCCGTTCACGGGGCCGGCGTACAGAAACGCCATGAGAAAGCCCAGCGTAGAGAACACGATGCCCGCAAGCAGCGCCCACGGCGCCACCTTGTCAGGCCACTGCCCCGCCTCAGGCAGCTTCACGGGTTTGTTCGTCATGTCCTTCCTTTCGATATAGTCGCAGGTCAATCAAAGTCAGCGAGGACGCTTGCGGTGCATCGCATGGTCGCAAAGCAAGCGGGCATTAGCCTTTTGGCCATGCCCGTGCAGCTGAGCGGCTAGGCGACGTGCCACAAGCTGCCACAGCGTCGAGCAGGTTCGCCGGCCGGCAGGCCGGCGGAACCGTTAGGCTGAAATTACAAAGTCGTAGAGCACCCAGCTGAGCAGCAGCATGATGACGTCGTAGCCGCCGGCAAGCGCCAGCGACTGCACGAACACGTCGAAGTAGCCTTCCGACCCCACCACCACGGCGGTGGTGGCCGACGCGCATGCGTACAGCAGCGGGAAAATCAACGGCACGAAAAGTACGGCAAGCATAACATCTTTGCCGCGCGTGTTCACGGTGATGGCGGAAAGCAACGTACCGATTCCCGCAACGCCGATAGTGCCCACCAAAAGCGGCGCCACCATCAGCATGAAATCGGGGCCCGGCGTTGCCGTGGTCAGGAAGAAGAACCAGAACAGCGGCACGGCCACCACTTCCACCACCAGCAAAAACAGCAGGTTGGACGTGGCTTTCGCCAAAAAGATGACGCTGCGGTCCATAGGCACCAGCAAAATGCCTTCCATGCAGCCCTGCTCCTTCTCGTGCCCAAACGAGCGGTTCAGGCCCAGAAGCGACGTGAACACGATAAGCGCCCACAAAAGGCCGCCGGAGATTTGCAGCACATCGGTTGCCTGCGCGGTCTGGCCCAGCGAAGCGCCGTACACGATAAGCACCAGCAGCGCATAGATGCCCATGGACGTGAGCATCTCCTTCGTGCGGAACTCCTGCTGCAGGTCCTTGGCCAGCAGGGTCTTGTACTGCGCGAACGTGCTGGGCACCGAAAGCGCCACCGAGCCCACGCGCGCCGGCGCGGCCTTCGCGGCTTGCTTGCGCGCCATTTACGCCACCCCCATTCCAACGGTCGAGCGGTACAGTTCGGAAAACTCGGCGAAGTCGAAGTCCTCCTTCGGGCCGAACGTCACGACGCGCCCGCGCGCCAGCACCAGCGCGTGCGTGCACATGTCGAAGCCTTTCTGCAGGTCATGGCTGACCATGACAAACGTGCGGCCCTCGCGATGCTTGGCAATAAGCTGGTCGAAAATATCGACAGCGTGCGGGTCAAGGCCCGAATACGGCTCGTCAAGGAACACGACGTCGGGGTCGTGGATAAGCGCGCGGGCAATGGACAGGCGCTGCGTCATGCCGCGCGAGAACGTGCGCACCACGTCAAGGCGACGATGCTTCAACTCCACGGCCTCCAAAAGCTCCGACACACGCGCTTGCGGGTCGGCCAAGCCGTACAGCTTCGCGTACAGAAGCAGGTTCTGCTCGGCAGTAAGGTCGGGATACAGCATGGCATTGTGCGAAATAAGCCCGATGTGCTGGCGGGCAGCATCGGGCTCTTCCTTCAGGTCGATGCCCATAAGCTGCGCCGAGCCGTCCGTGGGGCGCGCCAGCGTGGACAGCATGCGCAACAACGTGGTCTTGCCCGCGCCGTTCGGACCGAAAATGGAAAGGAACGCCCCTTGAGGCACGTCGATGGAAACCTTGTCCACCGCCTTGCGCGTGCCGAACACCTTCGACAGCTTCTTCGTGCGAATGGCCGATGCTTCTCCCACTGGCTCTCCTTCCCCGCGTCCCTGCCGGCAATCAAACAGTTGCCGCTAGTCTAGCGCAAAAACGCGGCCACCGAATCGGCAGCCGCGCCTTGCTTCATCTGTTATGCAGCATCCACGCTGGCCGATTCGCCTGCAGCGGCGTCGGCGGCGGTGCGCTGGCTGTCGGTAAGCTTGCGGCTTGCGCGACGGCGACCCAACGTGGCCACGCACACGCCCACCATCAGCAAGCCAAAGCCCACCCACACCAGCGAGATCAGCGGGTTGACGCGCACGTCCATGGAGAACGCGCCGTCGTTGTTCACGCCGCGGTACACCACGAACAGGTCCTCGCCCGGCAGCGAGATGACGCTGGCCACCAGCTTCTGCTGCTGGGTTTTCTGCGCCAGCTGCACGGCGGGGCTAACCGAGCCGATATAGTTGCCATCCTTGTACACGTCGTAGTTCACGGTGTACAGAATGTCGTTGCCGCCGTTGACCTCGGTCACGGAGTTCGACGTGTACGCAAGCTCGTAGTCCTTGATGGTGAAGTTCTCCGCCGCGGTGTCGGTGGACTCGTCGTAACCGATGTAGGCCACCTTCTCCGTCACGTACATGGACGAGCCGATAAGGCCCACCAAGATGACGGCCATGGCCGCGTGAGACAGAAAGCCGCCGAACCGCGCCGCGTTGTTGCGCAGGCAACCGCCGAAGGCCGCCAGCGCGCCGCACCCGTGCGCCTTCTTGTACGCGCCGATGGCGCGGCCAAGCATGAACAGCGAGTTGAAGAACAGCACACTGGCCACGAAGAAGCCCACAAGCGCCAAGCCGTTGTAGTACCAGGCCGGGCCGTCGCTTGCCAGTTCTTCGGCCGTGGTTCCGCCAGCAGCGATGATGGCATCGTAGCTGGGCACCAGGTACGTGCCCCAGTACACCGCCAGCACCACGAACAGCACCACCGCGCAGATGGCGGGAATGCGCGCCTGCTTCAGGAACTTCGCGCGCAGCGTGGTGCCCCACGCCAGAAGCGGGCAGATGGCCAGGATTGCCAGGTACACCACGCCAAGCGGGCGGGCGATGGCGTTGAACGTGCCCGAGGACACGGTCTGGCCGCCGAACGGCAGGAAGTCGGGCAGCGCCGAGGAGATGGTCAGGTATGCCAGCAGCGTGGCGAACACCACCATGATGACGTTGTTGAAGTAGTACGCGCCCTCCTTGGACAGCAGGTGCTCCACCTCGTCGGAGCCGTCGGCCGCCGGGCCGAAGCTCTTCCAGCGCACGATCAGGCCCACGATGCCCGCAAGCAGCGCCACCGCGATAAGCGCGCCGAACAGCACGAGCGAAACCGGGTCGCCCTCAAACGCATGCACGGATTGCACCAGGCCAGAGCGGGAAATGAACGTGCCCACGATGACGAACGCGAACGTGATGCAGGCGCACATGACGCTCCAGCGCTTGAACGCGCCGCGCTGGCGGTACACGGTGAAGCTGTGGATCAAGGCCACGCCCACCAGCCACGAAAGCAAGCTGGCGTTTTCCACAGCGTCCCAGCCCCAGTAGCCGCCCCAGCCAAGCACCACGTAAGCCCACACGGAGCCCAAACCGATGCCGATGCCCAGGAACAGCCACGAGAACAGAGCATAGCGCTGGCTGCGCACCACCCATTCCTTCGACGAATCGTTCACGATAAGCGCGGCGATGGCGTACGCGAACGGAATGGTCAAGCCCGCATAACCCACGAACAGTGTGGGCGGATGAATGGCCATGGCCCAGTGCTCCAACAGCGAGTTCATGCCCAGCATGGTGGCCGCGTTGGTCAGCGTGCCGTTGGAGTTGTAGTACTTGTCCGGCGTCACGGTAAACGGCATGTTGCTTTCGCTAAACAGCAGCACGCCCACAAACGCCGCCAGCACCAGCTGCGACACCATAAGCGCCATGGAGTCCAGCTTGCGCGGGCTTTTCAGATCGCGGATGGCCACAACGGAGTTGAACACGCTGATAAGCCACGCCCAGAACAGAAGCGAGCCCTCGCGGCCGGCCCACAAACCGGACAGCTTGTACAGCCAGCCCAGCGCGCCGTCAGCGCTGCTGTGCTGCTTCAGCACGTACTCGATGGAATAATCGCCTGCAAAGAAGCAGTACACCAGGATGCCGCAGCACACGGTCAGCGCGATGGTGGTCAGGATGGAAGCAACATGGCCGCCCCACGTGAGGGTTTCCGCAAGCGAGCTTTCCTGCTTGCGGCCAAGGATGGCGCCCGCAAGCAGGCACAGCACCGAAATGGCCACGCCGGCGAACGCCACCAGCAGGCCCATCAGGCCGATAGTAGACATGAAACGTTACCTTTCTGCTTAACCTTCAAGCGCCACGTCGGTGGCGGTGAACTTGCCATCTGCCGACAGGCTGCCGGTAACCACCAGCGAGCTTCCCTCGGCAATCTCGTCAGACAGCGCGCCGTCGAATGCAACGGGAAGCGTCTTGTCGGAATCAGGGTCTGCCAGCACAAAACGATCGCCCGCGCCCGCTGCCTTCAGCGAGCCCGCCTGCACCGTGCCCGAAACCTTCACCGGCTTGTCGTGCACCGACTCGCCGTAGCCGAGCAGGCTTTCGATGGTCAGCGCGTTCGACGCGTTCTCGTACTTCGAGGGGCACTTCGTCACCAGCTCCGTGGCATGCAGCACACCGTCTTCGGCAATCTTACCCGTGCAGATGGCGGTGACATCGTTGCCGAACGTGGCCGACACGCCGCCTTCGTAACGGACGTTAAGCTGTTCGGTGGGGTTGCCGTCCTTGTCGTAGATGGCGAACGTCAGGACGTTGTCGTTCGTGGCGTAGGAGTTTTCCACCACGTTGCCCGTGACCTGAATCTTCTGGTCCGGAAACTTGCCGGCAAGCGCGTCGGCGATGGTGGCCGATTTCGCGGCGCCCGAGCTGCCGACAACCGCCAAGATCACGATAAGCACGATAACGATGATGCCAGTCACGGCAATCATGCGGCGCTTCGTCTTCGTATTCACAAACCCTCCCTTTTCCGTCCGTTCAAGGCTAATTCCGAATGCTAACCTTATCGAAAACGAAATGGGCGCGCTATCACCCAGATAGTGTAATTTACACCGCTAAACCACCCGTTTACCGAAGAAAGGGCCGCGTTCGCGACCCTTTCCCCCCTCACACGCGCCTTATGCGCGCTGCGCTGTTTCCTGCGCTTGGTCGTATGTCAGCCAACCATCGGGGATGGGAGCATCCTCGTGGCACTGGCTGCACGCGTTCACCGAAGCGCGGTGCGCCTTGTGGCAATCGCCGCAATCGCGCTGCTGGCCGTGCATGGCCATGTGCGGATTGCGCTCGCCATAGTGCGCCGTCTTCTTCACCAGGTCTTGGCGGGTTATGTTGTGGCACGCCTCGTTCAGGCAGAACGCGTCGCCTTCCTGGCCAAGCCACTCGCCAAGCTGCTCGGTGTCGCGCTCGCCAAGCACCAGCCCGTACGCCTCGTTGGCGAACAGGGGCATGTTGCCGGTAGACCACTCGCTCACCTCGGTCAGCTGTTGGGCGATGGTGGGTTTGTGACAACTCAGGCAGTTCGCGTCCGCACCGCCTTCGTCTTTCGACGCAGCATGCACCACGGCCAGCATGGAGCTGGTGTTCGACACTTCGTTGCCCCACTTGTCCACGCCTGCCGTGCCCGGCTGCTGATCGAACGCCGCAACGTAAGGGTCCATCGGCGTGTGACAGATAGCGTTGCAGAAACTGGGCTGCTCGTGCCATACCCAGAACCCTCCGCCGGCAACGGCAACCACCACCGCAACCACCACAGCCACGATGGGCCACCTGCGGTCCGTCTTGCGCTTCTTCGACGGCGCCATGCCGCCGCTTGCCTCTTGCTTGCTCATATACGCGGAACCTCCTTTCCCAAAAAGGTTCGAACTTTACAGCGGTTTCGCTTCTGTGCGGCAGCCCGCCGGAGCACCGCAGCGGAGCCCGCGCCCCGCATTTCACACGCACTCCCGGCAACGCGCCGCCTAAAGCCCATCGGAGAGAATCGCCGCCTGCGCTGTTACGCAAGCATCGACAATGCCTGGTCAGCGGCCGCTTCCGCCTTGTCCAGGGTTTCAAACGTCAGGTCGGGGTTATGAGCACCCTCGCTGTTTTCAACCATCACGAAATCCCAGTAGAACTGCGCGTTGCGCTGCAGCTTCCACAGCGCGGCCAGCTCGGCAGAGGGATCCTGCTTGCCGCCGGCGTCCTTAGCGGCCTTGATGGCGGCAATCTCGTCGGCATACTGCGCGGCGATCTTGTTCGTCAGGTTCTCGATCTTCTCGCTGATCGACGTCACGCGCTGCTCTTCTTTTGCCTGCGTGGCAGCCACTTCGCTCTTCAGGTCGGCGTGGCAGTTGTTGCAGTCGTTGGCAAGCATGTCCTCGTTTTCAAGCGGGCTGATCCAATTGTGCGAGGTATACGCCGTGCCATCCTCGGCAGTTTGCGTGCCCATGTGGCAATCGGCGCACGTGTAACCGATGCGCGCCATGGTGGTGGACTCGCCGCCGTACATGGTTTCGAACTCAGGATGCTGCACCTTGATCATGGGCGCCATGGTGTCGGCGTGGTTCCAGTCAGAGAAACCCATGTTGTCGTAGTACGCCAGGATGGCGTCGGGCGTCATCTGATCGGTTCCCGTGTAAGGGTTCGTCGTTGCCTTCGTCGTGGGGTCGAAGTAGTACTCGTTGTGGCACTGGCCGCACGTTTGGCTGGCAAGCGGCGCCTTCTTCTCGTTGTTCACGTCGTCGCCAAGCGCGCGCACGAAGAACTTGTTGCCCACCACCAGCTGGGTCGGGTCGTTCTCGTGGCAGTTATAGCAGCTGATGGGCTCGTCGAACTGGTCGATCATGTCCTTGAACTTGCCCTGATAAGCCGTGTCCCCCTCGGCGTTCACCAGCGCGGTGTACTGCGGGGTTTTGCACGAGATGCAGTTTGCCAGCTGCTCTTTCTTCTGCGTGCGCGGCGTTTCCTTCACCGATTGAAGCGCGTGGGTGTGCCCGTGCGCTTCATCATAGCCCAGTGCGAAGGCATAGCCTTTGTACATGGTGTTCAGCGCCGGATACAGCTGCAGGTAGTCGTGCTTGCCCTCCGTGCCATTCGCGTCGTTTTCCCGATACGTCGCGTACTGGTCCGGATAGTCCTGCGCCCACTGATCGGCGTGCACCACGCCATACTCGTCGGCTTCGGGCACCTGCTCAACCTGCTGCGCCACGGGCTTGTCCGTGGCCTTTTGGTCGGCGCGACCGGCCTTGTCGGCGTTCGGCGCGCATGCCGAAAGGCCAACGACCAGGCCGAAGGCGCACAGGGCCGCAACCCACGCAACCGACTTGTTCCTTTTCGCTTTCGTCATTTCCGCTTTCCTCCCTTCTGGGGCGATATCTCTCCACGACGCCACGTTACGCGCCTTTGCGCGCGGGCGAAGATGGCGAAGGCCCCCTATAGGAAACGCCCGGCAAAACACGCGGGGAAACCCCTATAGTTTTCCCATGAACGGCTTTTGGCCTGGTTGTTGTTTCTTTACCGCACGGTGCTTGACCGCTGCAGGCACTGGTCATCCCCCGCAGCGGCGTCCTATAATGTGCGCGGGGAGCATCAAGCGGGAAAGGAAGAGCATGGGGGCTTCTAATTTCGACCGGGCAACGCTTGACGGAAACAACGAAGCGTTCCAACGCGCCGTCGAGCGGCTTCGCGCGCGACTTAACTTCGACTTCGTCACCATGGGCATCACCGCATTCGTCGGCGCACCGCTGAAGTGGGTGTACAGCGCCGGCGAAACAAGCAACCGGCACCGGCGCATCGCGTTGGCGCCCGGCCATGGTGTAGGCGGCATCGTGCTGAAGTCCGGCAAGCCCATGCTGTTCACCGACATCGATTCCGAGCTTGACCCACGCGAATACTCGTCCTACCCCATCGTGTTCGCCGAAGACTTGCGCAGCCTGTGCGCGCTGCCCCTCAAACGCAACCACCACGTCATCGCCGTGCTGCTATGCGCGTTCCGCGATGTCAGCGAAAGCCACGCCCAGGCATTTCGTTCGCTTATCGCCGATGAACTGCGCGGAACGTTTTGCGAGCTGGCCGTTGTTTCCGAAGGATTCATCGGGTTCGACGCAAGCCTGCACGACGATGCCAGCATCTTGTCTGGGCGGGCGGGCGATAGCGGCGAAAGCAGCCCCGCGAAAAACGATGGCTCTCCACGGCTTATTCGCAGCGACCTTGCGCGCATCATCGGCGCTCAAGAGGATGAGCGCCGGCGCATATCGCGCGAATTGCACGACGGCGTTGCACAAGAGCTACTCACCGTCACGTTTTCGCTGCAGCGGCTTCGCGAGCACCTCGACGACGAGGGGATTGCCATCCTCGACGAGGCTCACGGCGGCATCAACGCCGTGCTCGACGAGCTGCACAACATCTCCGTCATGCTGCGCCCCAGCGCGCTTGACCACCTTGGCTTCGTGCCCGCGCTGCGCAGCCAAGCGCTGGTGCTTGAGCAAACGTATGGCTCGGCCGTTGCGTTCGAGGGCGATTTGACGCTGCCGCGTTTCGACCGCGCGCTGGAAACGCAGGCCTACCGAATCTGCCAAGAAGCCATGACGAATGCTTGCAAGTATTCGGGCTCCGACACGGTGCGCGTGCAGGTTGAGGCCGCAAGCGACTGGCTGCACATCTGCATTTCCGACGACGGATGCGGCTTCGACGTTGCCCACCCCACCATCAAAGGCAGCGGCTGCGGGCTTTTGGGCATGCAAGAACGCGCAAACCAGGTCGGCGCCACGCTTTCCATCGAATCAGGCGCTGCCGGCACGCGCGTCACGCTGGTCACGCCCATGCGCGCCCAGGAGGAACCGCAATGATCAACGTGATTCTTGCCGACGACCACGAGGTGGTGCGCACCGGCATTAAGCTTCTGCTTGAAGCGGACCCTGACATCGCCGTGGTGGCGGAAGCCGCCGAAGGAACGCAAGCCTATTCGCTTGTGGCGCAGCACAAACCGCAAGTGCTGCTGCTTGACATCTCCATGCCGCCCGGGCAAAGCGGACTTGTGGCCTGCGAAAAAGTGGCCCGCGACTTTCCCGACACGAAAGTGATCATCCTCACCATGTTCGCCGAGCCGGAATACCTGCTGTACACCCTGCGCGGCGGCGCGGCGGGCTACGTGCTGAAAAACTCGACGCCCGAACAGCTGCGCCAAGCCGTGCACGACATTGCCGCAGGCGGCAGCTACATCCACCCCACCATGGCCTCGTTG
>NZ_CDRSTZ010000001.1:0-26001 GCF_977052095.1 Senegalimassilia sp. | reverse complement strand
AAAGCACGCGGGAAACCCCGAGGCTAACGACCCTTCCTTCCAACAGCTATCCAGCCGCGAGCTTGAGATTTTGCAGCTTATCGCACGAGGCCACACGAACAAGGAAATCGGCGAGCGCATGTTTCTATCCGTGAAAACAGTGGAGGCGCACCGCAGCAAGATATTCAAGAAGCTGCATCTGAAAACGCGCGCCGATGCCGTCGACTATGCGCTGCGGCATAAGCTGCTTGACTTGTAGACGCTGCCCACACAACGCACATGGACAGCCTAAGCATGCCAAGCTTTGTCATGACGCGCACAAGCAGCGCCTCAACGCTGCAACCAAAGCCGTTTCGTGCCCCTCGCGCCATACATAGTAATAAGGAAGTGCGATGCGCTCCTTCTCCTCGAAAGGAATCATCACCGTATCGGGAAACGCTTCGCACAAACGCGCGTCATGAGATACCAGCAGAGCACCGCCTTCATCGCGCAAAAACGCTCTATGTCGCGCCTCGCTCATCTCAAGCGCAACATAGCGCGGACGCACGCCCTCTTGCGCAAACCGCCGCTCCACCACCTCTTTGTAGCTACGGAAATCATGCGGCACGGCCAACTTCCTACCATGCAAGTCGGAAAACGCCACGCACTCCTTCGCCGCCAGCTCATGGCGCGTGGACACCAGCAGGCACAACGCCATCGTTCTCATCCACGATGCGTGCAAATCTTCACGCTCGGGATTTCCCACCACTAGCGCCGCATCGGCCATGCCCGCGTCAAGGGCCGCCAAGCACCCGCTGCCAGCAAAAAACGACACCTGAAGCTCCACAAGCGGATACGCCCGGCGAAAAGGCTCGAAATCTTCTTCGCGAAACACTCGGCCTCGCAAGGGGATATTCGCCACCACAACCGAAAGCGACCCCCGAAGCTGCGCAACCCCACCTTCGCCAGCCGGCGTCACGTCTCTAATGCCGCCGCGCGCATCAAGCGCATCCACGGCATAGCGGTACACCCTCCCGCCCGCATCCGTTGGTTTCAGCTGCTTACCGCGCGCTTCAAGCAGTTGCACATGCAACTTGCTCTCAAGGTCGTGAATCGACTTCGAAACTGCTTGCGGCGTCACGAAAAGGTCCTCGGCGGCGGCGCTATAGGACCCCTTGCGCGCCGTTGCGACGAACCGTTCTAGTTGCGAAAAGCTTGGGCTCATACAGCCCCCCTGACATGAGATGAGTTATAGATATAAAATCCCCAGGTCAAACTAAAAATCAGGCTAGCACAGAAACTGTTATCAATTCACTCGCACATACATTTTGCTCCCCGCTTTCGGCAAGCGCGCGCCAGGATGCACGCCAACGTAACCATGCGATTACGTATTCGCATTATCCCTGGTTGCTGCCACAGAACATCCCTCACGCAGCAATGCTTCCCCACTTGCCAATAGAAAAGCGGGGCCACCGACGCATTGTCAGCAGCCCCGCCCATCGCCGTCTTAGCGCTTCGTCTACACTGTTGCCAGCGCCTGCTCCAGGTCGGCCAGCAAATCCTCCGTCGACTCGATGCCGCAGCTCAGGCGCACCATGTCCGGGGAGATGCCGCACGCCACCAGCTCTTCATCGTTCATTTGACGATGCGTGGCGTTCGCCGGATGCAGCACGCACGTGCGCGCATCGGCAACATGCGTGGCAATCTGCGCCAGCTTCAGGCTTTTCATGAACTGCTCGGCCGCCGCGCGACCGCCCTCGAAGCCAAACGACACCACGCCGCACGTGCCGTTCGGCATGTACTTCTGCGCCAGCTCGTGATACGGGTCGCCCGCCAGGCCCGGGTAACGCACGAAGCGGATCTTGGGGTGTGCCTGCAAGAACTCGGCTGCGGCCTGACCGTTCTTGCAATGCTGCGGCATGCGCACGTGCAGGCTCTCAAGACCCAGGTTCAAAATGAAAGCATGCTGCGGGCTTTGGATGGAGCCGAAATCGCGCATCAGCTGCGACGTGCACTTCGTGATGAACGCGCCCCCCTGACCGAACTTCTCGGCGTACACCACGCCGTGGTAGCTTTCGTTGGGCGTGGTCAGGCCCGGAAACTTGTCGGCATGCGCCATCCAGTCGAACGTGCCGGCATCCACGATGCATCCGCCCACGCATGCGCCGTGACCGTCCATGTACTTGGTGGTGGAGTGCGTCACGATATTCGCGCCCCACTTGATGGGGTTACAGTTCACAGGCGTGGGGAACGTGTTGTCCACGATCAGCGGCACGCCGTGCGCATGCGCCGCATTCGCGAAACGCTCGATATCAAGCACGGCCAGCGCCGGGTTGGCGATGGTCTCGCCGAACACGGCCTTCGTGTTCGGGCGGAACGCCGCCTCAAGTTCCTCGTCGGTGCAGTCGGGGCTGACGAACGTGCACTCCAGGCCCATGCGCTGCATGGTATGCGCCAGCAGGTTGTACGTGCCGCCGTAAATGGCGCTTGAGGCCACCACATGGTCGCCCGCTCCGGCAATGTTGAACACCGCGAAGAAGTTCGCCGCCTGGCCCGAGCTGGTCAACATAGCTGCCGTGCCGCCCTCAAGCTCGCAGATCTTCGCCGCCACGTAATCGTTCGTGGGGTTTTGCAGGCGCGTGTAGAAGTAGCCCGACTCTTCCAGGTCGAACAGCTTGCCCATGTGTTCAGACGTGTCGTACTTCCACGTGGTGGACTGGTAAATCGGAATCTGGCGCGGCTGCGCGTCGCCAGGTCGATAACCGCCTTGCACGCACGTGGTCCCCATATGCTCCGTCATGTTTGGCCTCCTAGAAAATGAAATGCTAGCCGCGTCATCGCCGTTAGGCGCGGTCAGCATTCCAGTATGCCCTTTGTTGCCGGCTTGCGCCACAAGCAATTGGCAAGAAACCCGCAATGGCTGCCTGCGGCGCAGCGGAGTGAAGGGCCGAACCGAGGCGCCCCGTCGAGAGGCTTAGGTCAGGCCCGCGAGCAAAAAGGCGAGATCGAGCCCGCCAAGGGGAAGAGCAGAATTAGGCCCACCAAGGGAAAGGTAAAGCCACCGCGATGAGGGCGCCCCCGCCTACGGCAGGGCGCCCTCATCGCAAAGCGCATGAAGCCGGCCAGTTACCCCCGAGCGAAGAACGCCAGCGCGATGGCGCCCGGGCCCACGTGCGTGCCGATGGTGCCGCCAACGGTGGAATAGCGCACTTCGTCAACGCCTTCCTCCCATACAGCGCGGCTGTCTTCAATGTACTTTTTGATAAGCTCGTCGCCCAAGCCCGTGTAACCCAGGAAGAACGGCAGTGAGAAATCAATGCCGCCGGCGTTTTGCACCTGCTGAATCAGCAGGTTGTTGCCCTTTTTGCTGCCGCGCGCCTTGCCCAGCATGACCACAAGACCATCCTGAATGGAGATGACCGGCTTGATGGACAGCATGCCGCCCGCAATGGCAACCGTTTTGGAAATGCGTCCGCCCTTTTGCAGGTACTCAAGCGTGTCAAGCAGCGCCACCAGACGAATGCGGCCTTTCACGCGATTCAGCTCGGCCGCCACCTCGGAGGCGCACATGCCTTGCTCAACCAGGCGAATGGCGTACGCCACCAGCGCTTTTTCGCCAACGGTCACGTTCGTGCTGTCAACCACGTGCACGCGAGCGCCCCACGGCTCGGCCGCGGCAAGCGCGCTGTCGTAGGTGCCCGACAGCTTTGCGGACAGCGTGATGATAACGACCTCATCCGTGCCGCCTTCGCCAGGCTGGCCAAGCTTTTCAGCCAGAACCTGCGTGAACGCGAACGGCGTTGCCTGGCTGGTGCGCGGAAGCTCGTCAGACTCGACCAGCTTCTCGTAGAACTGCCGATGGGTTAGGTTCACGCCGTCTTCGAACGAATCGTTGCCGAACGAGATGGTCAGCGGCACAACGCTTACGTCGGGAAATTCGCCCGCCGCCAAGTCGGACGCGGAATCGGTGATGATATGTACGCGGCGCGCTGCGGCGCCTTCGATTGCTGATTGCTGCACAATGCTCCTATCGCACTACGGTTACGATGCCGTTTGCGCCAAGCGCATAACAGCAACGCCCCATAATGCCGCAATGTGTCCATTATCGCAATGCAATCACGTCGTTTCGCTTGAGCGAATACGTTTTGCTACGCAAATGAATCATCAACGCACCACCCCGATGGTTCGTTTGCTATCAGGCTGAACTTTCCTGACCGCACGTTTTCAAACTGCGGACCCCAACCACCATCGAGCCAACGTGCTGGGCTACCACAGCGAACAGTCCATCACGTGCGACACCGTTGACTTTTTCGCCACCCCCTAGGCGAGCACTGCCGCGTCGGCACCATCGATGCGCACATCGGCCTCGAAAAACGCCTGCAAAGCACGCGTACCCAAACGCACATCAGCTACGCCCGCCGTCTCGTAACTGGAATGCATGGCCAGCTGCGGCAGGCCGACGTCAACGCCGTGCATGCTCACTTGCATGTTCGACAGATTTCCCAGCGTCGAGCCACCGGGCATATCGCTGCGGTTCGCGTACGCCTGCAGCGGCACGCCCGCATCGGCGCACAACGCGCAGAACACCGCACGGCTGAACGCATCGGTGCAGTACTTCTGGTTCGCTGCCTCTTTCACCACCAGACCGCGGTTGAGCTGCACGCGGTTGCACTCATCATAGCGTTCGGGGTGGTTCGGATGCACAGCATGGGCGTTATCGCAGCTCACCAGCATGCTTTTCGCCAGCGCGCAGCGCAGATCTTCAACGGCGAAGCCCAGCGCGCCGTTCAAGCGCTCAAGCGTGTCGCGCAGAAACGTCGACATAGCGCCCTGCTTTGTGTTCGACCCCACTTCCTCGTTGTCGAAGCAGCAGAACACCGACACGTCGTGCGGATTGCTCGCAGCTAGGAATGCCTCAAGCGAAATGAACACGCAGCCCAGGTCGTCCAGCCGCGGCGCACTGACGAACTCGTTCGCCCTACCCCACACGCGCGGCTGCTGACGGTTCACCAGGAACAAATCGCGCGCCGCCACGTTTTCGACGGCAACACCAAGGTCTTCGGCAACCATCGCATCGAACGCACCCCGCTTAAGCGCCCCGGCCGAAAACAGAGGGCACAAATCGACGGCACGGTTCGGCGCGAACCCCGCATTCGCCTGATGGTCCAGATGAATGGGCACGCGCGGAATGATAAGCAGATCGTTATCGGGCGCATAAAGGCGGCTGACCAGGCGATTTCCTTCGCGTACCAGCACACGGCCCGCAACGGAAAGCGGCTTGTCGAACCACGTGTGGTCCATAACGCCGCCGTACGCTTCAACATTCAAGCGCAGATACTCCGCCGGGCCGGCAAGCTCGGGGACGGCCTTCACCTTGTACGTCGGCGAATCCGAATGCGCCGCCGTCAGCTGAAAGTGATACGAGTCCAGCTTCTCGCCCACGCGAAACGCGATAAGGCTGGAATTGTTGCGCACGGTGTAGTACGCCCCACCGCGTTCGATGCTCCACCGCTGCCCCTCGGGCACAAACGTGAACCCCGCCGCGTCTAAACGCTTGCGCAGCGCCGCAACTGTATGGAACATGCTGGGGCATTCGCTCACGAAATCGATCATGCGCTGCGCCGCCTGCACGTCAAGCTCCGACACCGCACAACCGTTCACTTGCACGCCCGCCTCGGACACCACGCACTCGTTCGCCTCAACCTGGCTCATAGCCGTCTCCTTTCCTTTCCCTCCAGTCTAGCAATCGCAAGCGCGGCACAGGCGATTGCTCTAGAATACGAACCTGAAGCACATGCAAGCCGGCAGGGAAAGGGAACGGATGATTGCGGCACTTTGCGTTGGAGCAGGCGGTTTTCTGGGAGCGATTGCGCGCTATCTGCTGGGACTCATCCCCTACCAGGGCGACTTTCCCCTTATCACGTTCGCCATCAACTTTATTGGCGCGTTCATCATCGGCGTGGTGCTCGAAGTCGCGAACACCCGTCCCGGCATGCTCTCCGACAACGCCGTGCTGTTCCTGAAAACGGGCCTGTGCGGCGGCTTCACCACATTCAGCACGTTCTCTCTAGAAACGTTAAGCCTGCTTGAACGCGGAAAATACGCCATCGGCAGCGCTTACGCGCTCGGTAGCCTGGTCGTGTGCGTCCTCGGCGTCATGGCTGGGAAACTGTTCGTGAAAACGCTGCTGCAAACGCAAAATGCTTAGCCTTCAACCACTCCCGCTTCACAGGCTCAATGTACAACTTAATCTGTACAACATCATTCTTTTGCCAGTACGACATGGAGGCAAGTCGTTTGTCAGCTTTTCATGCGGCCGCACAATCTCCCATCCAGACAAAACATGCACCCACCTGCCAGCACTATCCATCCGATAGAGTACGGCCGACCGGCAGCACAACCGTGCGTCCCGCATACGCAAAAAGGCCGCCCGCAAATGCGGACGGCCTCAATCGATTGAAAAGCTACTTCACCGTAAGCACCGGGATATCGGTGGCGCGCAGCACGCCGAAGCTGACGCTGCCGAGCATGCCGCGAATGGCGCCCAAGCCTCGACGACCCATGACAATAAGGTCGCAATCGTGCTCTTCGGCGAAACGGGCAAGCGCATCGGCAGGAGAAGCACCGGCAACCGCCACAACATCGGCACGATCGCCCAGGTCAGCAAGCGTATCCCCAAGATTCTCGGTTACGCGCTTCTTGGCTTCGTCAAGCACATGCTGCACCACGCCCTGGTACTCTTCGTAATCAAGCATGCCGTACGGCACGCCATCGAGCGCGCCTTCCGTGCCCATGCGATCCATGCCCACATAGCTGGAAGGCACCGCATGAACAACCGAGATGCGAGCCTCGGGGCACGTGTCCACCAAGTCCTTGGCGTACTGCAGAGCATTCTTAGCGTGGTCGGATCCATCGTAGGGAACCATGATGTGACGGAACTTCATAACGGGCTCCTTTCCGTAACGCCGCGCCGTACACATTCGACGCGGAAGCGGCTGGGACTGCCGCTTTAGCAGGACTACGCCCCATACGTGGCCTGCAAGGCTCAATCCGTTACGTTGCTGCTGTTCACACGAGCATTCGCAGCGCCTGAACCTACTGCTGATTATACTCCATGTAGTAGCGCGGAAGGCCCTTAACGCGCAATCCGATTTTCGAAGCGTACGCAAGCCAGCACTCGAACGACGCATCGCTAATGGCGTGTTCGATGCCGCATGCCTCGCGCTCCGCCGTCTGCTCGTCGATGCCAAGCTCCTGCGTCAAAAACGCGAACAGTAACCGATGCCGGCACAGCACCGCCATACCGCGCGCCAGCCCATTCGGCGTCAAACGCACACCGCCGTACGGCTCCTGACTGACCATGCCGTCCTCGCGCAGCACCTGAATGGCCTTGCTAACCGACGCCTTCGTCACGCCAAGCTCGTTGGAAATATCGATGTTGCGCACCGAATTCGTCAGCGTGCCGCCCAGGTTGACGATGGCTTCAAGGTAGTCTTCGCTTGACGTCGTGAGTTTCTCCATCTGACCCCCAATCCCCCATGCGGCCCTACACATAAAGAAGCAGAGGGAAGAAGGGGGGATCTTCCCTCTGCTTTAAAGGTGCGGTGATAAGCCAGACGAGAAGAGCTTTCACCGCCGTGTCAGCAAATGAACCGAAAGGGATTTAAGCTGCTAGAAAGTTCACAGCCGCTTGCTTGCGCAAAGCCGATTACCTTCGTAGCACCTGCTCACAAGCCTTTCGACAAGGGTTAGAATACGCTAACCGTTAGCCATATGCAACTGTGTTAGCGCCAGTATACAATTTCTTCACAACCGGAATGCAGAAGGGGCGCGGCTCTCATTTGAACCACGCCCCCTCGCATCTGCATGCTTTTCGCCTCGCAAATTGCAGCCATTACGCCACCAGTTTCGACTTCTCCACCTGCTCGACGAACCAATACGTCAGCTTCGACAGCGCCGGCCGCAAGATGCCCAAAATGATAAATGGCAACAAGAACAGCAACGTCGACGCGATTTCAATCCAGAAATCGTTTTGGTACACACCCATGCTTGCCGCGCGCATGGCATTGATAACATGCGTTGCCGGCAAGAACGGGCTGACATTCAAGAAGAAATCGGGCAGCAGCTGCAGCGGGAAGCTGCCTCCGCCGCCGGTCACGCACACAATCAGCAGCAGCACGGCAATGGCCTTGCCCAGGTTTGCGAACAGCGACACGAGCGTGTAGATAATAAAGCTGAACACGAAGCCCGCCACCCAGAAGCACAGCAGATACAGCAGCGGATTTGCCACCTGCACGCCCACGAACAGCATGTTACCCAGGCACACGACCGTGCTTTGCATAAACGCCAGCACGAACGGCGCGCCGTAGCGGCCGAAGAACAGCTGCCACGATTTCGGGTTCACCAAGCCCGCCTCCTCGATGGCGCGCTTAGACGGCACGGGGTTCAGCAGCACCATGATCAGCAGCGATCCAATCCACAGCGCGAGCGTGGTGTACAGCGGGGCCATGGCGGAGCCGAAGTCCTCAACGGGGAACACCGCGATGCGCTCCACGCCCACCGGCGCCGACACCGCCTTGGCCAGCGCTTCAGGATCAGAGCCGATGACCTGCTTGAGTTGCTCGACGCTGCCGCTTGCCAGCGCCTCGTCTATGCGCGTCGACAGCGTGGACAGCTTGTCGGCCGATGCACGGAGCTCATCCGCCATGCTGCTCATGGTTCCCTGGGCATCTCCCAGCTTGCCAGCCACCAAACTTGCCGAGTTTTCCAAATCGCCGCCAACACCCGAAAGCTGCGATGCGCGCGCGGTAAGCGATTGCGCCGCCGCGGACACCGAGTCGGCAAGCTGCTCAAGACCCGGCTTCAAACCGTTTTCGTAATCCGCCTTCAGCGTTGACAAGCTTGCTTGCACCGCATCAATCTTTTTCTGTACGTCTTCGCGCGACGTTCCCTCGGGGTCTTTACCCTGTTCAAGTTTGTTTGCGGCGCTGTCAAGGGCATCGTAGAGCTTATCAAGCGAGGTAATGGACGTATCCAGCTGCTTGACAACGGCATCAAGCGCCGGCTGAAACTGCTCATCGATGTTCGGACGCAGCATCTCCAGTTGCCCAACCAGCTCTTCGTAACGGTCGCGCTGGTTCTTCACGTCCGTCATCTGGTCGCGCAGGCTTTTCGCCGCATTCGCCTTATCGGTATCGATCTGGTCGTACACGCTGTCAACCGCGCTGGGCACATCCTTGAAGCTGCCACCGCTTTGCGCAAGCGCATCGGAAAGCGCCACGACCGAGGTTTTCATGGCGTCGCCAATGGTAAGCGCTCCGTCCTTAGCGTCCGACGCTTGGCCTTCCGCATCCTTCACCGCCGCCTGCGCGCTGGCAAGCAGATCCGTCGAGTTGTTCACCAGCGATTTCGCCGTGCCCGTCAACGCCGCATACGAGTTCAGCACGTCAGCGGTGTTGCCCAGCTGCTTCGCCGAATCGGAAAGCGTGCCCGACAGCTTGGCAATCTGCCCACCGGCATCCCCTTGCTCGGCAAGGTTGCTGAACGTGTCCACCAACCCCAGCGCCACATCGGACAGCGTTTCGGCAAACGTCGTGTTCACCTGCGACGACACCTTCGTAGAAGCCTGATCGGTCACGCGCGGCGCCACGGCATTTTTCTTCTCGTTCTCGTAATAGATGATCTGCGCGTGCTCGGTGTCACTTGAATAGAAGCTCATCATGTCTTCGCTGAAGCTTTGCGGGATAACCACGGCCGCGTAGTACTTGCCCGATTTCGCGCCATCAATGGCGTCTTCCTCATCGGTGAACACCCAGTCAAGCTGGTCGTTCGCACGCAGGGCCGACTCCACGCTGTCGCCCACGTTCACCTTTGTGGGCAGCAGGTCGCTTTCGTAGCCCTCGTCGGAGTTCGCCACTGCAACTTTCAAATTGCCCGTATTGTCGAACACGTCCCAGCACGCGATAACGTTGTACCACGTGAAAATCGAAGGCAGGAACACCAGGCCCAGGATGATGACGACGGTCACCACGTTGCCGAACAGGTGCTTCACATCGTAGCAGAGCAGCTTCCAAACGTTACTCATGGTCGCCCTCCTGCTTCTTATCGTGATGCTTTTTCTCGTGCTTCTTATGCTTGTGCTTTTTCTCGTCGTCGCGCAAGGCGCCCTTCGCACCGTCGTGGCGCGCGGTGCCGCCCTCGAATGATTCGCCCAGGTCATCGGACATCTTGCCCACGGGGGGCAAAGGCACCGTCACGCCCGCCGCGCGCGCCGTGCGGTCAACCGGCACGGCCATGCGCGCCGTAGACATGGCAGCCGGCACCAGCTCCTTCACCACTTTCTTGCCACGTTCGGCCAAGTGCTCGCGCAGCTCCTCATCGCTCATGCTGTCGATATGCGCTTGCCGCTGAATGTTGTCGCGAACCAGCTCCATGCCCAGCAAAAACGCGATGGTGAGCACCAGCCAAATCAGCCAGCCAGTCAGCGTCACCACTTTCTCGGTGGTGGTGACGGCGAACGCGGCCGTAAACGCCACGGGCACCAAAATGCCCAGGATAAGCGTACCGCGTTTCAGGCGTGGATACAGCGCCATGAAGCGGTCTGCCTGTTGCTGCACGGCATTGTGGAATTCGTCGTGGTCAGCAAGCGCGCGGATAAGCTGTCCAATGCGATAGCGGCGCTCGGGCACCAGCGCGTCTTCCACATTCAGAAGGTCGCTCTTCTTGATTTCCTTCGCCACCAGGCGGTTTAAGTTCGTCAGGTGCGGACGCACGAACACGCCGATCACGCCCATGGAAATGCCGATAGCGAACAGGATGCCGATGTAGCTGATCCACTGCGTGCCGTAGAAGCCGCCGATGGTCTCGCGCAGCGCGTTGATGCCATACGTGAACGGGAACATCGGGTACACGGTGCGGAAGAATTCATCCGTCATCTCAACGGGGTACAAACCTGTGCCGCCCGGAATCTGCACGAACACCATGATGATGCACAGGCCAATGCCGATGTGCTGGAACGACGACGAAAGCGTATACGTGATGCACAGGTACGCCAGCGACAAGATAATGGCCGTGAAGAAGAACGCCGGCACCGACACCGTTTGCACGCCCAGCGCCAAGCAGCCCGCCACGCACACGATAGCCTGCAGCGTTACCAGCACGGCAAAGAACAGCCAACGGCCCAGGTAGCCCTGCACAACCGTCAGGTCGGGGATTTCCTCTTTGTCAACTTCAAGCTTCAAGATAACGCACAGCATCAGCGTGCCAATCCACAGGCTCAAGCTGATGAACAGCGGCGCCATGGCCGAGCCGTACGCGTTCAGCGGGTACAGCTTCTCGGTAGTCACCTGCGTAGGCGACGCCATGAATTCGGCGATTTTCTCGGGATCGATGCGGCCGTTGTCAACCAGCTCGTCGATGGCCGTTGACGTACCCAGCATAGAAACATCGTTGCGCGCCGTGGTCAGCATCTTGCCCAAATAGGCCAGCACAGCATTGGTTTGCGTAAGCGAATCGCCCGCAGCGCCCAGCGTGCTTTCCAGCTGGTCGATGATGTTGCCTGTTTGATCGATAAGGTAGCCTTGGTTCGTAATGGCGGCCTTCAGGCTGATAGCCGCGCTTCCCACTTGCGAGATGCCGCTGCTCACCTGCGGCAACGTAGTACCGAACAACTGCGACTGATACGTTCCCGCATAGCCGATGGACTGCTGAATGGCGGTATTGAGCGTAGTAGCGGCCCCAGAAAGCTGCGCAGCTGTTGTCTCGGTGTCGTTGTACAGCTGCTGCAAATCATCGAGGTCGCGCTGTAGTTCCTGGTTGCGCTTCGTCGCCGAATCGATGGCAAGCTTCAACTCATCTTTGTGCGGGTCAGAGTCGGCCATGCCGTCATAAATGGTGGTCAGCTCTGCAATGATGGTGTCATTCATGTCGATGACGCCCTGCGCACGTTCAATAGACGCGTCAACGGTACCCTGCGCACCGGTGATGCTGCTTGAGGCATCCGACACTGCGCCCGACACACCGCTGGAAATTTGCGACAGGGCCACCGACGCCCCGGAAAGCGCCGGCGATGCAGCAGCGGAGAAATCCCCGATGCTTTTCTGCAGTGTGCCTGAAAGGTCGTACACCTGCTGTAGCTGGTCCTGCACCGTCTTCGCATCGGAGCGCGCCTGCTGCAGTTGGTCCTTCGCAGCCTGCGCCTTACCTTGCGCCTCGCCCGTGCTTGTCGACAGCTCGTCCACCATGGAGCGCGCATCCGAAACAGAATCGACCGCACGGTTCAGCTGCTTCACCGTGTTCGACTGTGCAACGTCAAGGCCCTCTTCCGCTTCCGCAATCTTCTCGTTCAACGTGTCGGCAACCACAGAACTGACCGTGGAAACGAACTGGCTGTTGATAGTTTCGTCAAGCGTGGTCGAACCCGCATCGGTAACCTTCGGGGAAACGGGGTTTTTCTTCTCGTTCACGTAATACTGCAAGTTCGGCTGATGAAAATCGCCCGACAAGATGGTGAACAGGTTCTCGGTGAAGTCACTGGGGATGACGAACGCCGCGTATACCTCGCCGGACTCAACTTTTTCCATGGCGTCGTCGTAATCGGTGAACTCCCATTTCAACTGCGTGTTCTCATGCAGCTGGTCGACAATCTGGTTTCCCAGGTTCATATCGCCCATGATATCGTTGCTGCCGCCGGTGTCCTCGTTCACCACGCACACGCGCATGTTGCCCGTGTTGTTATACGGGTTCCAAAAACCAATGACGTTGACCCACGTGTACGTGGACGGCAGCACAACAAGCACGATAACAACAACAAGAGCGGCCGGCGCTTTGAGCAGACGCTTGAAATCGCGCCCGAGCACGCGCAGGATGTTTCTCATAGCAGGCAATACCTCTTCCTTGCGGAAACGCCAAGGCGGCGTCAATTGCGGAAAATGGCCTTCGCCCGACGAATGCGGCGCCTTGTCGCGCGAAGGCTCGTGTGTAGCACAAGCCATTGTAAAATACCCCACGTGTGGAATGTTTCCGCGCCAAATCAAACCACAGAATCCGTTGCAAACCTGTAAAGAAGCAGACAGAGCGTCCCCTTATCCGCCCCGTCTGCATCCAGTCGGGGCTACACGCATGCAGCCCCGCACTCGTTAAGCCCTGCTTGGCAGCTCCACGCTCGCGCGCGCCAGCACATGGCCTTCCATGGCGCGGCGCAGCTCATTCAGATAGAAGCCTTCCGCCAGGTCAAGCTTGCAATCCAACGCATACATATTCAGCGTGTAGGCGTGCGTGGCATCGGGCGGCTGCGGGCCGCAATAGCGCGAGTGCACGTGCGGGTTGGCGCTGCCGTGCGCCATGGGCGACCAATTGCTGTTGCGCCCCTGCACCATAGCCACCGCGTCCGCACGGCTAGCATCTTCGGGAATGAGCCTTGTGTCGGCGGGAATGTTGCACGCCGTCCAGTGAATCCAGCAGAACCCGCCCACGGGAATAGCGTCGAAATCGATGAATGCAAGCGCCAGGGACTGCGTTTCCTCAGGCACGTCCTCAATCTGAATGGGGAACGACCTTACGGGGAATCCCTCAAGCCGATCTTCTTCCGGCGCGTACTTGCCGAACTTGTCGGCCAGCAGGCCGTTTTCCGTATCAACGTGAATGCGCATCTTGACATCCTTTCCTTGAAAAGCGCTTCCATTAGCTTGCCGTCGTCGTTCGCGGCGCCAAGCTATGCAAAAGCCCGCTCAACAGGCCCGAAACATCGAGCGGCTGTATCGTTGCTTGTTCCCTCGCAGTTTAGCACGGCGCAGGCACAACGCTTGCACCCCGTTTCGTCAATCGAAGCCTTCCGCTTCATGCGCGCACCACGATTCATCCGCCCGATAGTAGCAAGCGATTGAGCCATTTATTCGCTATGCACACACGCCAAATCCAGTAATAGCAGCGTATCCCACTGCAGCATCAAGCCCCACCGGCTCTCCAATTCCGCCCGCATACGCCCAACGTCTTTTCATGCGCATTGACATCAATTCGCCCCTCGCCCACCTCGCAACGAAATCTGCGCTTTTCGCGCGAGGCATGACGCAGGGCGCGCGCTTTCGTTATGATGGGCGATACCTATATATGATTGGAGGGATGCCTCACCATGTGCGGTATCTGCGGATTCACGCAGGCAACCGAATCCAGCCTGCCTACCCTGAAAGCCATGTGCGACGTCATGGCCCATCGCGGGCCCGACGGCGAAGGCCAGTACATCGACGCGGAAAGCGGTATTGCGCTTGGACACCGCCGCCTGTCGCTCATCGACCTTGCGAACGGCAACCAGCCTATGGTGCGCGCCACGGGCGAGCACGCCGCCGCCATCACGTCTCCGGCGCTGCATCTCGATGGCACCCCGTGCGGCACGCTCGAACAGGCCGCTGCAAAGGGCCAGTTCGCCATCGTGTTCAACGGCGAAATCTACAACTACCGCGACCTGCGCGCCGAGCTTGAAGCCGCAGGCTGGGCGTTTCAAACGAATTCCGACACCGAAGTGCTGCTGACCGGCTATCTAGCCTGGGGCGAAGGTGTGCTCGATCGCCTGCGCGGCATGTTCGCGTTCGCCATTTGGAACCGCGAAAAGCGCGAGCTGTTCTGCGCGCGCGATTTCTTTGGCATCAAGCCGTTCTATTACACGCAGCAAAACGGGCAGTTCATCTTCGCGTCCGAAATCAAGTGCATCCTTGAGCACCCAGCCTACACGCGCGAGCTTAACCGCGAAGCACTTGAGCAGTACCTGTGCTTCCAGTTCAGCGCGCTGCCCGAAACGTTCTTCAAAGGCGTCTTCAAGCTGGCGCCCGCACATTGCATGACCGTGCACGCTGACGGCACCATCACCACGCGCCGCTATTGGCGCCCGGAGTATCACTTCGACAACCAGCGCAGCCGCCAGGACACGGTCGAGGCCATCGACGAGGCCATGCGCGACAGCGTGCGTTATCACAACGTGGCTGACGTTGAGGTTGGCAGCTTCCTGTCCTCCGGCATCGACTCCAGTTACATGGCCGCGTGCCTGGCCAAAGAGAACCCCGACATCAAAACGTTCACCGTTGGGTTCGAGTGCTACAAAGACGCTGCCGCCAACAATGTTGAAGGAGCCGGCGGAAAAACCATGCGCGACGAGATTTCCTGGGCGCGCGAATTGGCCGACGACCTGCACATCGCCAACACCAGCAAGTACATTGGCGAGGCGGAATACTGGGAAAGCCTTCCCCGCGTTCAGTGGCATATGGACGAGCCTTCAGCCGACCCTTCAGCCGTGGCCCTGTATTTCGTCGACCAAATTGCCGCCACGCAGGTTAAAGCCGTGCTTTCCGGCGAAGGCGCCGACGAGTTCTTCGGCGGCTACCGCATTTACCAAACGCCGTTCTCCAACGCCAAGCTGTCGTGGGCGCCGAAGGGGTTGCTGCGCGGGGTTTCGGGCGCCATGCGCAAGCTGGGCATCCGCGGTGCGAACTACCTTGAGCGCGCCAGCGAAACTCCTGAAGATTGGTACTACACCAACGCCAACGGCGTTGCGTTCACCGTTGAAGAACGCGCCCATCTGCTGAAGGGCGATTGCAATGCTGTCACGCCTCAGCAGCTGACCGCGCCGGTATATGCTGAAGTCAAAGACCTGGATGAAACCACGCGCATGCAATATGTCGATCTGTACTTCTGGCTTGTCGGCGATATTCTGCTGAAAACGGACAAGATGTCCATGGCGCACTCGCTTGAATCGCGCGTGCCGTTCTTGGATCGCCGCGTGTTCGACGTCTCTGCCACCATCCCCACGCCGCTGAAGGCCAACGAGTCGCAAACGAAGCTGACGCTGCGCGAAGCGTCCGAGCGCGCCATCCCCAAAGATTGGGCGCAGAAGGAAAAGCTCGGCTTCCCCGTGCCCGTGGTGAACTGGTTGCGCGAAGACCGCTATTACAACCAGGTGAAGGAATGGTTCACCGGCGATATCGCACGCGAGTTCTTCAACACCGACGAGCTTGTTCGCCTGCTTGATGAGCATAAGGCCGGTGCCGATCGCAGCCGCAAGATTTGGATCGTCTACATGTTCCTTATGTGGTACAAGATCTACTTTGTCGACAAAACGATCCCAGAAAAGCCGAAGGCGCGCTAGCAACATCAGCCTGCTCCTTGAAGCGGCGCGCAACCATCCCGGTTGCGGGCCGCTGTTCGTTTCCGCAAAGCTATTGGCGGTACCGACTGCGAACGGAAATCGCGCCGCTACCTTGATGTGTCGCTTCCCATGGAACAATCGCATGTCGGCAGTGATTTTCCGCAAAGCCATTGACGATGCCCCAAAGATAGCGTTTTCGGGCTCAGTCCGTTCTAAGGGTACAGCGCGCAAAAAGCTTCCTCGCAACTTGCAAAGAACTTGCATCGCGCTATTTCACGACGTCTGCCCATGCTTCCCTCTCGTCATCGCAAACGAGCGCAGCCATCCGTGCGTCATCCCCGCCCCAGCGGCGCCACTCGCTTATGCCAAACGAGATGTCCTTACACTGGTCAAATGCCCGTGCTCGTCTTCAAATACGCACAAGCGGCTGTCACGACTCTCGTAAAGCCTGCTGAATTTCGAGGGCTTCTTCTTGCGAGCAGGCATTGACGACTTCTCCTCATCCCGCTCTTCTCGTTTGCGGCCGTGCGCGTGCTGTCCACTCATCAATACTGCACCCGCCAGAACACCAGGCCAGCTGCCGGGGCATTCTCTCCTGCCGCAGTGCGATTGCGCGCTTCAAGCACCTCGCGCACCCATTCGGGTTTGCGCTGACCGCGTCCCACCATCACCAGCGTGCCAACAATCGTGCGCACCATCGAGTGCAGAAACGCGTTGCCAACCACCTTGATGGTCAGGATATCCTCCCCCATAATCATCTCACGCGAAAGCGATATCTCATGCACATTGCGGCACGTTGGCTTGCCGACTGCACTTGCCGCCATGCAGAAGCTCTTGAAATCGTGCTCTCCAACAAGATAGGTCGCGGCTTCACGCATAGCATCGATATCAAGCTGGCCGTGCACGTACCAGCTGAAGTCACGCATGAACAACGGCGGAACCTCATCGAGGCACACGTGGTAATGGTATTCGCGCCACTGCGCATCGAACCGGGCGCTGAACCCTGGTTGCCGCTCCTCCACCTCACGCACCGTTATGTCCTCATGCGTCAACGCATTAAGGCTTCGGCGCAGGCTGTATAAGTTCCTGCCTTCGAGCTCATCGTTCGCAACGTCGAAGCTAACCACCTGGCCAAGCGCATGCACGCCCGCATCAGTTCTGCCCGAGCACACCACTTCCATGGGTCGACGGAATACAAGCGAAAGCGCCTGCTCTAGTTCACCCTGCACCGTCAGCTGGCCCGGTTGCCGCGCAAACCCGCTAAACGGCGCACCGTTATACGACACGGTCAGCGACAACGTACGCTCAGGCGTCTCGCGCACGAAGCCTTCAGTATCGCTCACGCGTGACGCATTCGCGTATTCCGTCGTAGACTCCACTCGTCACTCCTCTGCATACCGTTCTCAGTATTCTCAGGACACTATGATACGCGACAATAACCCCATAGAGAAACGGGGCTCGGATACCCATCCAAGCCCCGTCACATTGACAAACTGACACAGCGTCTTTGCAAAACAGTGCCGAATACGCTTAACGCAACGAATCCTTTTCTAACCTAATCCTATGCCGTCAGCACGTTATAGCCGAACAGGTCGGTCAACTCGCTGCGCATAATCGGGCTTGCCGCATCCACCGTCACCGGCAGCTCCGCACGGAACTTGTGCCCGTCGTTTTGGTTCACGAACAGCACCACGCCGTCGCGCCCCGGATACGATTTCAAGATACGGCTCAAGCGCATCGACTTCGACCGGTCGAAATCAGACATGGGAACGCTCAGCTGCAACTGTCGAGGCTTGGCGTCCTCTTCATTCAACTCCAACGTTTCCATTTCGAACACCATGATCTGGTTACCACGATCAGAGTGCTCGAACTTGCCCTTGATCTTCACGATGGCATCCTCTTGAATAGCCTCCGCGTTCTCGTCGTACTTGAAGCAGATGCATTCCACGTGGCCCGTTGTGTCCTCCAGATCGAACGTTGCCATCTTCGTGCCGCGCTTCGTCAGCTTCGTAACCACATTGGACACCATGCCAACGAACACCGCAGACTTGATTTCCTTCGTGCGTTCAGCCAAATCACCGAGCTGCAACTTCGTGATGTGCGAGATATAGTTCTCGTACGGCCGCAGCGGATGATCCGAGACGTAAATCTTCATGATCTCTTTCTCGTACGTCAGCAGCTGACGCTTCGGCCACTCCACACCATCCGGTGCGGGCACATCTTCCTTGAACCCCGAATCCTCGTCATCGGCGAACAGGTCGAACATGCTTACCTGGCCACGATCGCGGTCTTTCTGACGCTTTGCAGCACCTTCCAACAGCGGTGTTTCCTCAATGAAGTACATCAGCTGCTTACGCGTGTACCCCGTAGAGTCGAACGCACCACCCTTAATGAGTGCTTCAAGCGTTTTGCGGTTGTAGCATTTTGCATCCACGCGGTTCACGAAGTCGTGCAAGCTGGTGAACGGACCGTTCTTCTCGCGCTCTTCGATAATTTCATCCGCGACGTTGCGACCAACACCACGCACGCCAACCAGACCGAAGCGGATGCCGTTCTCAACAGGCGTGAACTCCGCGTTCGACGAGTTGATATCAGGCGGCAGCACCGGCGTACCGTTGTGGTTGCAGCTGGAAATATAGCGAATCAAGCGATCGGTGTTGCCCATGTAGCTGGACAGCACAGCCGCCATATACTCGTTCGGGTAATGCGCCTTCAAGTAAGCGGTGCGCATAACCAGAATCGAGTACGCTGCCGAGTGCGATTTGTTAAACGCGTACTTAGCGAATTTCTCCGCATCGTCCCAAATCTTCTTGGCAATTTCCAGCGAATAGCCGTTCTCCACTGCGCCGTTGTTCCAGTCTTCCTGCAACGCGCGCATGACTTCAAGCTTCTTCTTGCCCATTGCTTTACGCAGCTTGTCTGCCTTGCCGGCAGAGAAGCCGCTCATCACCATGGACACCTGCATGATCTGCTCTTGGTAAACCATGGTGCCATACGTTTCCTCAAGCACAGGGCGAAGACGCTCATCATAGTAGTGAACAGGCGTTTTACCGCTTGCAACCTTAATGTAGTCCTCAACCATGCCGGACTCCAACGGGCCCGGGCGATTCAGAGCAATGGAAGCAACGATATCGCTGAACCTATGCGGTGGGAGCCTTGCGAACAAGCTGACGTACAAGCCGCCCTCAACCTGGAACAAACCGTCCATATTGCCGGAACGCATCAAGGCGAACGCAGCTTCATCATCGGTAGGAATTTCCTCGGGCACAATCTTGCGACCGGTAGTCAGCTCCACGTTGCGACACGCGCGCGACAACACGCCAAGCGTACGCAAGCCAAGGAAGTCCATCTTCAGCAGGCCAAGGTCAGGCGTGTAGTGGCCATCGTACTGGGTGATGATGCCGCCGCCCTTGGTATCGCGCTTTACGGGCACGTGGTCAGCCATGGGGTCGCGGCAGATGATGGTTGCACACGCATGCACGCCCTCGCCACGCACATGGCCTTCAATAGACTGTGCGGCGTCTACAACAGCCTTAACGTCTTCTTCTGTTTCATACGCCTTTTTCAGGTCAGGATTGGTGTCCAGCGCTTTCTGAATGGTGATGCCAAGCTCATCGCCGATCATCTTGCAGATGCGGTCACCAACGCTATACGGATAGTCAAGCACGCGCGCGGCATCGCGCACGGCATTTTTCGCCTGCAGCTTGCCGAACGTGATAACGCCCGTAACATGATCGGCGCCGTATACTTCGCGAATGTGCTCGATAACCTCCTGGCGACGTTCATCCTCGAAGTCGCAGTCGATATCAGGCATCTCAACACGTTCCGGCGACAAGAAACGCTCGAACAGCAACCCGTTCGACAGCGGTTCAAGGTCGGTAATGCCCATCGCGTACGCAACAATAGAACCAGCAGCCGAACCACGGCCCGGGCCAACGCCGATTCCCTGGCTACGCGCCCAATTCAAGTATTCCTGCACGATAAGGAAGTATGCCGGGAAACCCTGCTGGATAATAACGCTCATCTCGTATTCAGCACGATCAAGCGGCTCTTTGGGAATAGGGTCACCATAGCGTTTCATCATGCCATCCATAACCTGATGGCGGAACCAGCTTTCGTCCGTTTCGCCTTCAGGCAGCGGAAATTTCGGCAGAATAGAGTCACGTTCAAGAATCACGTTGCATTTTTCGGCAACTTCAACCGTGGTATCGCATGCTTCGGGGAAATCGCGCAGCGCCTCGCGCATCTCCTCTTCCGTTTTCATGTAAAACTGGTCATTCTCGAACTTCATGCGATTCGTATCGTTAACCGCAGAGCCCGTGCCGATGCACAGCATAATATCCTGCGCCTTGGCGTCTTCCTGCAGCAAATAGTGGAAGTCGTTCGTGGCAATAGTCTTCAAGCCAGCACGATGCGCAACTTCCGTGAGTTGATGATTCAGCTCAGTTTGCGTTAAGCCACCATCAGTGCGAATGCCCTGATTCTGCAATTCGATATAGAAATCGCCCGGTTCAAAGCAACTTGCGAATTTGTTCGCCCATTCAACCGCATCATCAAACTGGCGATTATCAAGCAGTTTAGGAATGATGCCTGCAATACAAGCGGAAGAGCCAATGATGCCCTTGCCGTATTTCTGCAGCATGCTGAACGTGGTACGCGGCTTATAGTAAAAATTATCAACGTGCGATTCGCTGACCAGGTGCAACAGATTGTGATAGCCCTCATTTGTCTTCGCCAGAAGCAGCAAGTGATACAGCTTCGGCTTCACGTCTTTGCGCAGCTCTTCATCGGTTGTGAAATACACTTCGCAACCATAGATAGGCTTAACGCGCTTACCGGTTTCCTTCTCCACTGCATCGCACGCATCGCACAATTCAGGAACACCCGACATAACGCCATGATCGGTAATGGCAACTGCTGGCATACCCAGTTCTGCCGCGCGGCGCACCATGTCCTTAACATGCGTTAAACCGTCAAGCAACGAGTACTCAGTGTGATTGTGCAAATGAACAAACGCCATACGCGCCTCGAATCTCTCTGCAAGCTGATGTGCTTAGGCTCGTGACTATTCGAATTGATAGCCAGACCTCTTACTAGTTCGGGTACTCATCATAGCAGCGAAACGCGCACGCGTGTTCGAACAAACGATGGATTTCGCAAGGGTTTCCAAACGGATAGCAGACAATCTGTTGTCACGCTCTAGCCGCAAAGCATCAAACATCAACAGCCACTCAACTTAACGCCTCAGGACACGAAAAGACCCCCTGCATTCAACAGGGGGTCTTCAAGAAGTCAGCCGATTGGGTACGACCGTCGCGTTGCCAGCAGTCGCACCAGCGGCCGCGGGTTTATTTGCTCAAGCCGACGCCCAAGCTATGCAGCAACAGGCTGCGCACTGTCGGCAAGGATAATCACCTTGTCGCCGGTAACCTGCACATAGCCGCCTTTGACTTCGAAGCGCTGTACGGCACCGCCGCCAGCAGGCGTGAGACGAATCTCGCCATCGGCCAAAGCGGAAACCAAGGGAGCGTGACCGGCCAAAAAGCCCATCTCGCCCTCAACGCCCGGCACAACGACCATTTCAGCCTCGGTAGTCAACAGCTTCTCGGCAGGCGTTACGATGTCGCACTTGAAGCTAGCCATACTACGCTTCTTCCTTCTTCATTTCCTCGTACGCAGCGTACACGTCGTCGATGCCGCCCTTCAGACGGAAGCACTGCTCGGGGATCTCGTCGCACTCGCCGTCGAGAATAGCGGCGAAGGAGCGGACGGTATCCTCCATCTTGACGTACTTGCCCGGCAGACCGGTGAACTGCGTAGCAACATGGAAGCACTGACCGAAGAACTGCTGAGCCTTACGCGCACGGGAAACCGTGAGCTTCTGCTCCTCGGACAGCTCGTCCATACCAAGAATGGCGATGATGTCCTGCAGGTCCTTGTAATTCTGCAGCAGCTCCTGGATGCCCGTAGCAACGCGATAATGCTCTTCGCCGACGATAGCCGGATCGAGTGCGCGAGACGTGGACTCCAGCGGGTCAACAGCAGGGTAAATGCCCAGCTCAGCAATGGAACGCGAAAGGACCGTCTTAGCGTCCAAGTGGGTGAACGTCGTAGCCGGCGCGGGGTCGGTCAAGTCGTCAGCGGGCACGTACACAGCCTGAACCGACGTAATGGAGCCGGTGGACGTGGACGTAATGCGCTCCTGCAGGTCGCCCATCTCGGTGGCCAGCGTGGGCTGATAGCCTACAGCAGAAGGCATGCGGCCCAGCAGAGCGGACACCTCAGAACCAGCCTGCGTGAAGCGGAAGATGTTGTCCACGAACAGCAGAACGTCCTGGCCCTGATCACGGAAGTACTCGGCCTCAGTCAGACCAGCCAGACCGACGCGCAGACGCGCTCCCGGAGGCTCGTTCATCTGGCCGTAAACCAAGCAGGTCTTGTTGATAACGCCAGAATCGCTCATCTCCAGATACAGGTCGGTACCCTCACGGGTACGCTCACCAACGCCGGTGAACACAGAAGTGCCACCATGCTCCTGAGCCAGGTTGTTGATGAGCTCCTGGATGATAACGGTCTTGCCAACGCCAGCGCCGCCGAACAGACCCGTCTTACCACCCTTAACGAAGGGCTCGATCAGGTCGATGGCCTTAATGCCCGTCTCGAAGATCTCAGTCTTCGTGACCAGCTCGTCATACTCGGGAGCAGGACGATGAATGGGCATATAGCCGGTAACCTCGGGCATCGGCTTCTCGTCAACGGGCTCGCCGATGACGTTCCAAATGCGGCCAAGCGTCTCCTGGCCAACCGGCATCATAATCGGATGACCGGTGTCCTGCACGTCCAGGCCACGCACCAGACCGTCGGTAGAGCTCATGGCGACGGAACGGACGATGTTGCCCGGCAG
Source organism: Senegalimassilia sp. (assembly GCF_977052095.1). NCBI lineage: Bacteria > Bacillati > Actinomycetota > Coriobacteriia > Coriobacteriales > Coriobacteriaceae > Senegalimassilia > Senegalimassilia sp. Next base: position 3,007 of record NZ_CDRSTZ010000001.1, on the reverse strand, counting down.
ATGGGTCTCGACCTCGAGGACGACGTGCAGATCGCCCGCCTCGGTCTTCGCATCAACCGTCAGCGCGTTATAAATCGCCGGCAGCTGATCAGGAGAAAACTCGACGTCAACAACAGGACCGACGATACGCACGATGCGACCGACAGCGCCCTTGCTGGCCTCGACCTCCTCCTTAGTAAACAAATGTTCAGCCATTTAATCCTCCAAAGCAGCTGCGCCACCGACGATTTCCGAAATCTCGGTCGTGATAGCGCCCTGGCGTACGCGGTTATACAATCTGGTCAACGTGTTAACCATCTCGGTGGCGTTGTCCGTAGCCGACATCATGGCGTTGCGGCGTGCGCCCTGCTCAGCGGCTGCCGAATCGATAAGCGCATGGTACAGCGTGGTGCGTACATACGCCGGCAGCAACTGATCGAGAACGCCCTCGGGGCTCGGCTCGAAAATAACGTCGCCCTGAAGTTCCTCGGTTGCAGCCTCGGCAGCGCCGTTGCCCTTATCGGACGCAAACGCTTCCGTATCGATGGGAAGCAGAACCTCTTCGCGAAGCTTCTGCTCTGCCGCATTCTTAGCGTGGTTGTACACCACAATGACCTCGTCGATCGTGCCATTGGCATACCCGTCCACAGCATAGGAGGCGATTTCATTCGCTTCCTCAACCGTGGGGTCGGCGGACAAGTTCGCGAAGGACAGGGCCGGCTCCACGTTGCGATACGTGAAGTAGCCCAGTGCCTTCTTGCCGCAGGCGACGATGCTCACCTGAGCACCCGCCGCCTGCTTCTTCTTCGTCAGTCGATCGACGTGGCGCAGCACGTTGCTGTTGAAGCCGCCGGCCAAACCGCGGTCAGACACAACAACCACAACAAGCACGTTCTTAACCTCGTCATGCTTACGCAACAGCGCGTTCTCGGAGCCACCTACACGCTTGGCAACGTTGGCCAACATTTCGACCATGGATTCGGCGTACGGCGTAGCCGCTGCAACGCGCTCGCCAGCGCGGCGAATCTTAGCTGCAGCAACCATTTCCATGGTTCGCGTAATCTGCTTCGTCGAAGAGACGGAGTTGATACGCCTATCAATGTCGTGAAGGTTGGGCATCGCTACCTACCTTACGCCGTCGGAGCGAACTGAAGCTTGAAAGCCTCGATCGCAGCGTTGGTCAGGTTCTCGACGTCACCAGTCCACTTGCCAGCCTTCTCAAGCTCGGTGAATACCTCGGGCTTGGAAGCGTGCAGGTACTCCAGCAGCTCGCCGCGGAAACGTACGACATCGGCAACCGGAACGTCGTCCAGGTAGCCCTTGCCGCCAGCGTAAATAACAACAGCCTGGTCGTACACGTCCATCATGCAGAAGCGGTTCTGCTTCAGCAGTTCGGTCATGTGAGCGCCACGGTTCAGCTGCTCCTGCGTAGCCTTGTCCAGGTCGGAGCCGAACTGCGTAAATGCCTTCAGCTCACGATAAGCGGCAAGGTCGAGCTTCAGCGTACCGGCAACAGACTTCATAGGCTTGATCTGCGCGGAACCACCAACGCGGGACACGGAAATACCCACGTCAACAGCCGGGCGCTGGCCCTGGAAGAACAGGTCGGTCTGCAGGTAGATCTGACCATCGGTAATGGAAATGACGTTCGTCGGAATGTAGGCGGAAACGTCGCCAGCCTGCGTCTCGATGATCGGCAAAGCCGTCATGGAGCCAAGACCGTTCTCCTCGTTCATCTTCACAGCACGCTCCAGCAGGCGCGAATGCAGGTAGAAGATGTCGCCCGGGTAAGCTTCGCGTCCCGGCGGGCGACGCAGGGTCAGCGACATCTGACGATAGGCCACGGCCTGTTTCGTCAGGTCATCGTACACGATCAGAACGTGACGACCGGGGTTCTCTGGACCTGCGGGCTTGCCGTCTTCACCGTTGTAGATGAAGTACTCGCCCATAGCGGCACCGGCCATCGGGGCGATGAACTGCAGCGGAGCAGAATCAGCAGCAGAAGCGCTGACGATGATGGTGTAATCCATCGCGCCGTACTTCTCCAGCGTCTCCTGCACGTTCGCCACCGTGGAGGCCTTCTGGCCCACGGCGACGTAGATGCAGATCATGTCCTTGCCCTTCTGGTTCAGAATGGCATCGACAGCAATAGCGGTCTTACCAGTCTGACGGTCGCCAATGATCAGCTCACGCTGACCACGGCCAATCGGGATCATGGCGTCAACAGCCAGGATACCGGTCTGCATAGGCTCTTCAACCGGCTTACGGTGAATAACACCCGGAGCCTTGAACTCAACGGGACGCGTGCCCTCAGCCTTGATGTCGCCCTTGCCGTCAAGCGGCATACCGAGCGGGTTCACAACACGGCCCAGCAGGGCTTTGCCGGAGGGAACCTCGACCAGACGACCGGTGGTCTTCACCGTATCGTTTTCCTTGATTGCAGCGACATCGCCCAGCAAAACGGCGCCCACTTCATCCTCTTCGAGGTTCTGGGCCATACCGTAGACAACCTGGCCGGTAGAGCTGGTGAACTCCAGAAGTTCGCCTGCCATCGCATTCTTCAGGCCGTCAACGCGAGCAATACCGTCGCCCACCTGGATAACAGAACCCGTTTCGCGGGATTCCACACTGGTGTTCAGCGCATCGAGCTGCTTGCGCAGCGCCGCGTCAATAGACTGTGCGGTGATTTCAGTCACTAGCATTCACCTCCATCTGTGGTTTGTTTCAGCACGTTGCGAGCGGCCTCAAGCTGCGACGTCATGCTGGCGTCGATGCGCTTGCCGTTGGCGCTCATCAAAATGCCGCCGATCAGAGACTTGTCGATGCTTTCACGCAGCACGACATTCGTACCCAGGTCGGCTTCAGCCTTCTTCTTAATGACCTCGCGCAGGTGATCGTCCAGCGGCACGACGGTGGTAACGTCGACCACGGTAACGTTCAGCTTGCGTTCGACCTGCTCTCCGTAGCTCTCCCATACGCGCGAGAGCAACGCGAAGTCCCCGCGCTCCGCCATAACGGCTAGAACGTC